>NZ_AUTO01000161.1:0-18652 GCF_000498055.1 Pseudoalteromonas sp. TB51 | reverse complement strand
TAGACATAATGACTCCCACACGGTGTTAGCCTCCGCTTTTCGTGGGTTAGCTTAATTCAAAGCCAGAGCCATAATTAGTTTGTCAATTAACTAAACAGCAGAGGCTAACATGAATAAACATAGCATACTTTTTATCGGTCTTGATACACATAAAGAATTCAATGAAGTCGCCTATATTGAAGAACATAGAGGTGCGCAACCTGTTCATCTTGGCCGAGTTTCGTCTTCCAAAGTGGCCGTTCAAAAGCTTGTTCGTCAGTTCGAATCGAAATACTCTGGCGCAACACTTCATTTTGTTTATGAAGCAGGCCCATGTGGTTATTGGATTTACAGGTTAATTACCAGCCTCGGCCATTGCTGTTACGTGGTGGCGCCCTCTCTTATTCCTAAAAAACCTGGTGAGAAGATTAAAACCGATAAACGTGATGCTCTTAAGCTTGCTAAATTACTTAAGTCTGAAGATTTAACACCTATCTATGTTCCCGAGCCTGAAGATGAAGCTGTACGCGATTTATCTCGTGCACGCGAAGTGGCAATGAAGGACTTAAAAGATGCCAAATATCAATTAAAGGCGCTGTTGCTTCGCAATAATATCAATTATAAAGGCACTGCGAATTGGTCACAAAAACATTTACGTTGGCTCACTGAGATTGTGCTGCCACACCCCGCTCAGCACATCGTCTTACAAGAATTTTTACACACAATTACCGAACGAATAAGCCGACTTGAACGGCTAGACAATGAACTAACACACCACGTTCACCAGTGGCGTTATTATCCTGTTGTCAAAGCAATACAAGCTATGCGTGGTGTCCGTTTGTTGGTCGCCACTGGCGTTGTTGCTGAGCTTGGCGATTTATCGCGTTTCGACCATCCCCGTAAATTAATGAGTTATCTCGGTCTTGTACCCAGTGAACACTCGAGTGGTGGCAAACGCCATATTGGCGCCATCACAAAATGCGGAAATGGCCGAGCAAGACGCCTTCTTGTGGAAGGTGCACACACTTATCGGTATGCGGCAAATATATCAACAGATATGCAAAAACGACAAGAAGGCTTACCAAAGGACATTATTGATATTGCGTGGAAAGCACAGATTAGGCTCTGCAAACGCTATAAAAAAATGATAGCCAAAGGGAAACACTACAATCTGGTTGTTACCGCCATTGCCCGAGAAATGATTGCGTACATATGGGCTATTGCAAAAGAAGTGGTGCTTACGCCAGTGAATACAAAACTTAGATTGGCAAGAGTACCCGCATGATAAACGTATTAGAGTTAATGCATGGGATCAAGCATCGGGTGTGGCACAACCACCGACGGCGTTAGGATGGCAGTGCAGCTAACGCTGCATTGAACCACGAACATAGACTGAAGACAGGTGCCACGACGAAATAAGTAAGGTCTGCTCTGTTACTAGAAATAGTAATAACCAACGAATATCAGCAAGATAACCGACGACATTACTTGCTTCATCCTATGTATTAACTCGCTCTAATTCGAGCTAAAGTAATTATGGCTTAAAAAGTTAGGCAGGGATCAGTGCGTTTAACTTGACAGTGGGAGTCATACCAACGCCACAATCAAAGGCAAAAAATAGTTGGTTAAAATTAGCGACGCAGGAGCAAAACCAACTGTTTTTTGTCCCGCTGAATTGACTTGTTAGAGGCACGGATCTTCAGAGCTTAAAATCTCTGCGTACCACTTTTCTTTGTAGAGAGCTTCAATTGCACCACACTCGAGTTCATCATTTAAATAAACAGGAAATTTTTCCCAGTAACTAATTTCAAGACCTCCACCAGATACTGCAATACCTCTCCTGTTTATCAATATACTCGCAACAAAATTTCCATCATCGAATGTATGCGCAACAGCTAGAACAACACCAAGGCTTGTTATCTTACTTTGTATTTCTTTTATTTTGGTTTCTTGAGACGAACTGTTTTCACAGTTTTGACTGATATATTTCATTGAGCCGAGTTCAACTCTACGTAAACATTTGTCGCTCTTAAATAATTCAACGATAGAAGTTATTTCAGTTTCATTTACCTTAAACCAGTCATCAACATCACTGATTTCCATATCAACACCTTCTGTACCACATCCTGATAGCAAGAATAGGGCTAGAAAAATGGTTGCTAACTTCATAGTGCCTCTAACGCCTCGCTTAACCGGCGCAAAATAGCAGGCTAAAATTAGCGACGGAGGAGCGCAAGCCTGCTGTTTTGCGTCCTTTGGTTAAAGCGTTTGTTAGGTAACGTTTATCACTTTAGGTGGTTGATTAGTTAAAACATGTACGAATTCGTTGGTTGTCATTAACGACCAATGTTCAAGTGTTCCAACTGCAGTATCAAAAACAATTGTATCTGACTTAGCGTGCTCCAATAAACGTGACGCATTGTACTTAGCTAGAACACCTTCTTGCCGATCAGCATGGAAGTCATTCCTGTGATCACATTCATCATAAACTTGAAACATTACAGTAAAAGTGAATATAACTAAATAACGTTGCGGCTCTCGTAACTGCTCTTCTTTAGGGAGCATTTCTTCAACAGTAAGAGTTAATAGTCTGTCCCTATACTGAAAGTTTTCGAGAAACCATTTTTGATAATTGTGTATATCAAGCTCAGTTTTCATTTAGTTACCTAACTTCCAAATATGGGGCGCAAACACGTGTGCAATAATGGCGAAGCCGCGCACGTGTTTGCGTCCCAGCGAGCGGCAGCGAGTGACATAATTTGTTTGTTATAAGCCATTGTTAAAACTGCCTTGCTTAGTCTTTTTATAGTTTAACCACATTGCAACGGAAAGAACAAAACCACCGATTAATATTAGAATGGCCCTGTTTGTTTGAGTTGGCTGAAGTACGGGCGCGAGTGTGTTGAGCCATAATGGGAAAAAGAAGGCAAACGGAATAACCACGCCGATAAATACAGCAAAAATGAGATAGCAAATTGCGTTGTTAGTTAACCCTGCTGGTCTTGGCCAACCGAAGCGAAGGTTTAACATTTTGTGACCTTTAACTAGCAAGTTTATGGCAACCAAATAGATGGCAGCGCCAATTGTAAAAATGATTATTTCCATGGGCTTACACTGGCTTATAACACTTTCCATAACCGGTTTTGGCCGCTCTTGCTAAAATCCGGTTCATGGATTTGTTATATCCACTACTCAGAAGCTTAAACCAGCCGTTTAGATCGAAAATAGCAAATCTCCTTTGAAGTAGTGCGCTATCAAAGCGCCAACAACAATTAGTAAAATACCAAGCAAAGCCTTGGGAAAACCAATTAACTCTACATCTTTGCTTTTCGTATATTTACTATTTTCAATCACAAAGGTGTTAGTCCCTGAAGTACCTGCTGATAGAGTCAAATTAATTTTTTTCTTAAAGAGTACAATCATCCCTAAAATCAAAAAAATCGCAGATACAACATCGCCATGATAAATATCCAAAACCACTCCCTTTTAAAAATAGACCTATGAAGCCAAACTAGGCATATAACAATTTAATAGTGCGCTCATCGCGCATATTTCTGCCGACTTAACGCTCACTTATCTACTTTATATAGTTTTAACAAATTACCTAAGGTATTACTATCACTAAGTTTTCTAAAGTTTTTAGGTAAACTTAAATAATCCAATTTGCGCGCAGCGCTCATTTTCATGAATATATGCGCAAAGTGCAGTTTAACCAATCAATTAACGACGATATTTAGCCAATCTCAATGAGCGGTTATCACTGATAAACGCCTTACTACATTTTTAACATCAGATAGCTTAGCTTTCAGAACATTCTTTTAGTACGAGTTTAAACAATAAACGCTATCCATACCGTATTAAATCAAGAAAAATAAAGTATGGAATATTAATTTGGAATCTCTATTTAATCCTTTGATTAGGTAAAGCCTAAAAAACCAAATTCTATTCCCTATGAAGAGAAGCCTATGAGGAAAACCCAAATAAGGAACGACAGCACCATCCCTACAAGCCTTGCCACGTAAGGCTCTTTATTCCAGATGTGTGACAAACTATTCCAAAGTTGAATGAGAAAGAACATATAGCGATCTTTTTTGATCAAAATACAGCGATTATCCGATTAAGTGCAATTTGTCATAAAACTGCAATCAAAATAGGTGATAATTTAAACTCGAACTGTATTTTTTATAATCTAGAAGTTGAAGTAAATGAGCACACCAATGACGCAACTCACATTTGCGTTACAATCGTTTGAAGATCCTCTCTCTGCGGCTATGGGCCACACAATGGAATACGAGCAGTTAACCTTGCAAGCCAGTGCTATGCATGAAATAACGCTGCAATGCGTATTGCCTGACGACGCCCACGATAACGATATTATTTCGCTGAGCGCAACGTATCCCAGTGCCCGTGATGCGCAATACTTTACTGAAAAAGTACTCACTAACGCCGACTTAGAGCGTGGTTATGTGTATTTAACATTAAGTAAAATTACCCAAAGCCACTGCTTAGTAATGCAATTGATGCTGCATGGCTTAAATGCCACTTTAAAAAATAGTTTACAGTTTGATATGCAAGTAAATGCGTTTGAGGCTGGTTATAAAAATCAGCAAGCCCTTAAAAGCCAAACTAAGCCACACGGCGTTAAAAAATACTTTCGGAATATGAGCTCAAGTTTATTTTCGTTTTTTTAATGTGTTGGTATACAAATTTATAAAAACTTAATCAGCAAAACTCACTTTACCCATAGTGACCCCAGCAATACCCTGCGCAGTATTATTTAGGTGCTGTTGCTCACCTGCTAGGCATTCGTTGGCTAAAATGGCAAATAGTACGGCTTCCTTGGCATCGGGGTTTATGCCTAAATCATCAGTCTTTTTGAACGCTTTAATAGTCGGGCACAGCGCATTAAGGTGCGCCATTAATAATGGGTTATGAATACCGCCACCACTTGCGTACACCACACACTCTTTAGCACTTTGCGCGCATTCGTTTAACGCATTTGCAATTACCCTTGCGCTAAACATATTTAAAGTTGCCATTACATCTTCATGGCTTAAGTGCTGTGTATTTGTTTGCAGCTGAGCTCCATGCAAATACGCTAAATTAAATACTTCAGGCCCTGTTGTTTTAGGCAGCGCAAGCTCAAAAAAAGTGTTGCTACACAATGCATTTAATAAGAGTGAATTAACCTTGCCAGCTTTAGCTATTTTAGCGCCATCATCAAAGTGAATGCCTTTAAAATTCTGCTGTACGTACGCATCCATAATGGTGTTACCTGGGCCTATGTCGCTACTAAATACGCTATTTGCATCACCGCTTTTAGGTAAAAACGTTAAATTAGCAATACCCCCCATGTTTAATAAAATGCGGTTCTCATTGTGGTTTGCAAAAAATAAGTAATCGCCATATACCGCAAGCGGTGCACCTTCCCCTCCTGCGGCTATGTGTTTTTGCCTAAAGTCACCAATCGTTGTAATGCCGGTAGTAACGGCTATTTGGTCGCTGTCGCCAATTTGTAATGTGCCATTAGTAAAGCTTTTATGATTATGCTGCGACTGTGGGCAGTGGTAAATTGTTTGCCCATGACTGGCTATTACATCAATACTTGCTGGATTTACCTGCCAAGTATGTAAGCACTGATTAACCATATCGCCATGGAGTTTACCCACCCATGGATGCAGTAAGGTAACAAGTTCTAAGTCACACTCTCGTTTGGCAAATACCTGCTTTATTTTGCTTTTATACTCGTTGTTATAGTCAACGGTGGTAAAGTTAAGCACTTCAATTTGCGTATTTATACCTGCGCCCGTTACCTTACACAGTGCTACATCGAGCCCATCTAACGAGGTCCCGCTCATTAAACCTATAATTAAACGGCTTGGCTTTTGGGCACTATTATAAAGGGCGGCTATATGTGGGTGCATAAAGGTATCTTAAACAGGTATCATATTTTGCTTATATTAGAGTACTTTAAAACAAAGTTATAGCCGTAAACGGTTAATCTTTGTGATTGTGCAATCTCTAATTGCTTGCTAAGTTGACCCGTATGCAACAGACACTTAATTAAAACAATGATCACCCTAAGAGACTTTAAACCAAAAGACGCGCCACACATTATTAATACCTTAAATGATGAACAGGTTACGCGCTTTTTATCCTCTAAAATTCCATTTCCGTATACTCAAGCCGACGCCGACTGGTGGATAAACCAAGGCTCTAAAAGTGGAATAGTTAAGGCCATTGTTGTAGATGAGCAATTTGCGGGGTGTATTGGTATCACCCCCGGAGAATTTGAATATAGCCGCAGTGGCGAAATAGGCTATTGGCTTAATAGCCACTTTTGGGGGCAAGGAGTAATGACTCATGCTATTTCGCAAATTTGCGATGACGCATTTAAAAGCTCAAACCTAAATAGAATTTTTGGCGCTGTATTTGCTGGCAATACAGGCTCTGTAAAGGCACTCACTAAATGCGGCTTTAAAGCTGAAGCCGTTCTCAAACAGGCCATTTATAAAAATGGTGTGTTTTACGATAGCCATATTTTTAGCAAGCTAAAATAAACCGTTTAGAATAAATACTCTGCAAAGCTTGAATTACCAGCCTCGCGCCCAAAGCTCGTGTATTAAGGTACAAATTTTTATTTTCGTATAACTTAGCGCGCATTATTGTTTAGGCTCAACCTGGTTTTAAACGCGTAAACATTCGCTAAGTAAATTCACTCTTAAGAGGAGATTTTTATGTCTGCAACTAGTCGTCAACTTACTTTAGCATCACGCCCGCACGGTGCCCCTACCGATGAAAACTTTGAACTTAAAACAGTAGATTTACCAGCGCTTAAAGATGGCGAGGTGCTGCTGCGCACTATTTACCTATCACTTGACCCATACATGCGTGGCCGCATGAGCGATGCAAAGTCGTATGCCGATCCGGTTAATGTGGGCGATGTAATGGTAGGCGCTACCGTATGCCAAGTAGAAGAGTCTAAAAACGATAAATTCAGCGAAGGCGAATGGGTACTTGCTTACACCGGTTGGCAAGATTACGCCATTACTAACGGCGAAGGCCTTATGCAATTAGGTAAAGACCCAGAAAACCCATCTTACGCACTCGGTATTATGGGTATGCCAGGCTTTACAGCCTACATGGGCTTACTTGATATTGGCGCACCTAAAGAAGGCGAAACCGTTGTAGTAGCTGCTGCAACAGGGCCTGTTGGCGCAACCGTTGGCCAAATAGCTAAAATTAAAGGCTGTAAAGTGGTAGGCGTTGCTGGTGGCAGCGAAAAGTGTACACATGCCGTTGAAAAGCTGGGCTTCGATGCCTGTATTGATCACAAAGCCGATGACTTTGCAGAGCAGCTAGAAAAAGCCTGTGATAACGGCATAGATGTTTATTACGAAAATGTGGGCGGTAAAGTGTTTGATGCCGTATTACCTCTACTTAATACCGCAGCCCGTGTGCCACTGTGTGGTTTAGTATCGCAATATAATTCTACCAGCCTTCCAGATGGTCCTGATCGTATGGGTATGCTAATGGGGCAGTTGCTTACTAAACGTATTAAAATGCAAGGCTTTATAATTTTTGACGACTACGGCCACCGCTACGACGAATTTGCACAAGACATGCAAAAATGGCTACAAGATGGCAAAGTACAATACCGCGAACACATGGTAGAAGGTATTGAAAACACCATTAGCGCATTCAACGATATGCTAAACGGTAAAAACTTTGGTAAAACCGTTGTTAAGATTAACGAGCCACTTTAAATTTTACAAAGCGTTACTGCACATGCAGTAACGCCAACAAGGACTGACATGATTAAACTACACCATTTAAATAAATCGCGCTCAAAACGTATTATTTGGCTTTTAGAAGAGCTTGATGTTGATTACGAAATTGTTGCCTACCAGCGCAACACAGAGACCTTTTTAGCGCCTGACGAACTTAAAAAAGTACACCAATTAGGTAAGTCACCAGTGATTGAGGACGATGGCTTAATTGTTACCGAATCTGGCGCGATCACCGATTATTTAATTACTAAATACGGTAACGGTAAATTTGCACCAAAAGCCGGCACTGCCGAATATGTTGAATATCAACAATGGCTTCACTTTGCCGAAAGCTCAGCTATTTTGCCGCTACTGCTTAAAATGTTTGTTTTAAAAGATGGCGCTAAAACAGAGTTTTTAGAAAATTACGCCGATGCAGAAACCGTAAAAGTAATTAGCTACTTTAACGACCGACTCCAAGGTAAACGTTATTTAGTCGGCGACACGTTAACCGGTGCCGATATTATGATGTCGTTTATTGTAGAAATAGTTAAAAACTCGGGCCAGCTTGCCCACTTTAAACACCTTGTAAAGTACGATGAGCAATTACAAAGCCACGAGAAGTTTCATACAGCTAATGAGTTAGAAGCTAAATACGATTAATTAGTACAAAACACAGATAAACCAAAGGGGCTTTTAAGCCCCTTTTTTAGTGCATATGTTTTTATTAAATACCCGCTATTTCGCGCTCTGTAATACACTCGTTTGAGGCCATTTCAAACTCGCGGCACGTAAGTGGGCGGTTTTCGTAAATAGTACACATTAGGGTATTGCGGTCGAGTGCTTGGCACCAGCCGTCGTCTGCGCGTTTCATTACTTCGCTGCCCCATTTGTCGTAATCAATGTACTGAAAAGGCACGCCGGTGTCGGTCACTATGCGCACTTCTAATTGGCAGCAACATGCCTGGCAATTAGCGCAGGTTACGGGCTCAGGTGTAGAGGAAATAGTTTTACTTGGAATAACAGTATTAGGCATAGTGACTTACTTTTTTTAATAAGCCACTAGGATACAGTAACTAATTTAACGCGCTAGTAGTTTTGCTTTTATATCGCTGTAACGCATCTGCTCACAAAGCGCAAAACCACTCAGTTGGCGCACTTTATTACGTGCAAATAATGGCACGCTCATGCCCGCTAAAAAGCGGCACTGAGTTTCAATACCTACACTGTGAATACCTTTTGTTGCCATGTGCGCTAAAAACTCATCCACTTTTTGATAAACAACGTCATCGGCAATGTGAGCAGGCTCTATTGAATACTCAAGTTTTACAGCATTACCACGGCATACACTGCAATGCCCGCATTGCACTGGCGCATTTTGGTCGTCAAAATAGCGCGCCAAGTTATAGCTTAAGCAACTTTGTAGCTCAAAAAAGCGTACCAATGCAGCTATACGTTTAATCTCAGCTTGTTCTTTTTCGATAAAATAACTGTGTAATTGTTTTGCAAGTTCAGGGTTATTTATAACCTCACTATGCACTTTGTAAACTTGGGTAATACGTTTGGTTTCAAGGGTTACTAGGTTTTTTTCGGCTAAGTAGTCAAGCGCTGCCACTACGCGTTTACGGTCAACTTGGGCGGCTTGGGTAAGGGTGTCGAAATTAAGCGTGCCCCATATTTTTTTAAAATCGGTGTGGCTAAATATTTGCGTTAAAAAGGCTTGGCGCTGGTCGTCAAACTGGCTAAGTAGCTCGTTTTTATCAACCAAAAACTTGTATTTAAAATCGGCGTAATAGGCGTACTGCGGCGTTATTGCACCTTGCATTTCTAATTGTACCAGCAAGGTTTTAAGCGCTAATTGGCGAATGTTACTTTCGCTCGATAAGCTGTACTCCTGCATTTCCCATTGCTGCGGCTGCGATTTAATATCGTTAATTACGTATTCAATGCCGCTAAGCTCAGGGGTGTCGCCATACACAAAGTTTTCTACTGTGTTTAGGCCATCTAAATTAGCCAAGGTGTAACAGTTTGATGGGTTGCCATCGCGCCCTGCGCGGCCAATTTCTTGGCTGTAGTTTTCAATTGATTTTGGTAAATCGTAATGAATAACAAAGCGAATATCTGATTTATCAACGCCCATACCAAAGGCTATTGTTGCCACAACAACGTTAATTTTACCCGCCATAAAATCATCTTGAATTTGCCACCTTAGTGTATCTTCAAGCCCTGCATGATACGCAACCGCTTGAATACCTTGCGCACTTAGCGTATTAGCCACTTGCTCGGCACTTTGCTGAAGCGTTACATAAACAATACCTGGGCCATTTTGCGCACGCACTATGTTTGTAAGCTCAGTGTTTTTATCAGCCGTTTTTACACTTAGCACACTTAAATCGAGGTTAGCGCGGTAAAAGCCGGTTTGTACAATGCACTCTGGGGCAATATTAAAACGCTCGCTCATGTCGCGTTTTACTTTTTTAGTGGCTGTGGCGGTGAGTAATAGTACCAGTGGAATATTTAGCTCTTCGCGGTATCGCGGTAGTTTAAGGTAGTCGGGTCTAAAGTTATGGCCCCATTCAGATATACAGTGCGCTTCGTCTACCACCAGCATAGACAGCGCCACTTGGCTTATAAACTCTCTAAAACGCTCGTTTTTAAAACGCTCAACCGACACCATTAATACTTTAATTTTACCATTTCGCACATCGTTCATTACGGTGCTGCTTTGCATTTGGTCTTGGCTCGAATCAAGGCTTGCCGCGTAAATACCTTTGCTATTTAAAAAGCTAATTTGATCTTTCATCAATGCAAGTAAAGGCGACACCACCAAGGTTAAGTTTGGTAAATGTATAGCTGTTAGCTGATAACACAACGACTTACCCGACCCCGTAGGAAATATAGCCAGTGACGATTGCCCATTTAAAAGCTGCTCAATGGTTTGCTGTTGCCCTGCTCTAAATTGGCTAAAACCAAAATGCTGCTCAAGTGATTTAATTAATGGCGTGGTCATAAATATCCTTTTTGGCTAGGGAATAGGCTTTAACAGCAAAAGTGCAACGTAAATGAAATATTTGCATATACCCCAAAGCATCTCAATATAAGAGTGTCTGTTGGCATTAAAAGCAATTTAGATAAAGCATAGATTGCAAGTATTAGCGGCTTTATTGCAACAATCCACAAAGCACTAAAACCCACCTTAAATCAATAGATTAAAATACTTAAAAGCATTTAATATCTGCGTTATGCCCTATTAGAAGCAAGCTGCCTTTTATGTAAAGTAACGCCTTTATATTAGGGGCCTGTAAAGCGCTAAATTTTTCATACTGAGGCAATTTAGACCTTAGTATACAACAAATAAGCTTATCAATTGCTGACATATGTTTTATTTAGGCGCAAAATACGCAGCAGATGCTCAATGGTGCTAACAGCCAAGCTAATTTTGTATACCCAAGTGATTTTTTATAAGCGTTATAAGCAGATTATTTGGGTATATTATTTTTTAAGGGCATTGCTATGAATATAACTAAACCTAAAATCGTCGTTATTGGCGGTGGCGCAGGCGGACTAGAGCTGGCAACACAATTAGGGCATAAATTAGGGAAGAAAAAACAAGCAGAAATTCTTTTAATCGATAAAAACCGCACCCACATATGGAAGCCGTTACTACACGAAGTAGCGACAGGCTCTATTGACCCCGATTTAGATGGCGTTGTGTATTCAGCCCACGCTGCAAAACATCATTATAATTTTCAGCTTGGTACATTTTGCGATATAGACCAAAGCAATAAAACCATTACCCTTGCACCGCATCTTGATGAGCTAGGCCACACTATTTTGCCACAGCGCAGCGTACGCTACGACCACCTTGTTATTGCCATTGGCAGCGTAAGCAACGACTTTAATACCCCAGGCATAAAAGATCATTGCTACTTTTTAGACTCAAACCAGCAAGCTGAGCGTTTTCAGCATTCTCTACTCGACAGCTTTACTCGCCTTCACCAAGACGACAACCAACAGCAATCATTAAATATTGCCATTGTGGGCGGCGGCGCAACCGGCGTTGAGCTCTCGGCAGAGCTTTACCATGTATCTGAATTATTAAAGCTTTACGGCCTTACAAATATGTCGTCTAAGCGTTTACATATTCATTTAATAGAAGCGGGGCCCCGTATTTTGCCCGCCCTACCCGAGCGCATAGCCGATAGCGCAAAGCGCGAGTTATTAAAACTCGGCGTAAACGTACGAGAGCAAACACTGGTAAAAGAAGCCACCGAACAAGGGTTTATAACAAAAGACGAAGAACACATAGACGCCGATATAATGGTATGGGCTGCAGGTGTAAAAGCGCCAGATTTTATTAAAGATTTAGGTATTTTCGATCTTACCCGCAGTAACCAAATTCAAGTAAACGAGTTTTTACAAAGCACCGTAGATGAGAGCATTTTTGTTATTGGTGATTGCTGCGCCTTTACCCAAGAAGACGGAAAGCTCGTTCCACCGCGTGCGCAATCGGCGCATCAAATGGCGCTATGTGTAGAAAAAAACCTCATTGCCACGTTAAAACAACAGCCATTATGCGGCTTTAAATATAGCGACCATGGCTCTCTCGTTAACTTATCGCGCTACAGTACGGTAGGTAATTTAATGGGTAATTTAACCAGCAATACCTTTTTTATAGAAGGTAAAATTGCTCGCTTTATGTATATATCACTGTATCGCATGCACCAGCGCGCCATACACGGCAGCGCAAAAACCTTTGCATTATGGATAAGCGAAAAAGTACTGCGCGTAGTACGCCCTAAAATGAAATTGCACTAGAACATAAACAGCAGCTAAATAGTCAAAAAGCTTTAATAGGTAATGTAAGTTATCCTTTAAAGCTTTTTTGCATTATGCGTATCTAAAATAGTACCATGCAGTTAGATGTAATTGTAATTCAAGGGATTGACGCTAATGAAAAAAATACTTTTTGGGATTGTAATAATCACTGCTTTAGCTGTTTATTTTTTTCAAACTCAACCGCACTCTGTAGCTGTAGAGCAAGCAGATCAAGTGAAACCAGCCACCTCTGAGACCAGCGTAGTTAATAAAAAGCAGCCAAATGAGGACTCACCGCTACAGGTAGTAAATAAACTAAAAAAACAGATTAGCCTGTGTAGAGATCAGTCACAACAACAAAGCAATAAAGTACAAACATTGAATCAATCGCTTGTTTCATTTTTTGTAAGTGAACTTAAAAAAGGGACATCGGTATCCACGCTTTTAAAGTATACAGATTTATCAAAAATCAATCAGCGTACATACATTGCCCTTTTAAAAGATGCCATTATTGCAGAGCAAAAGCAGCAACTTAACATTACTAGCTCTTTAAACGAGTTAGCTAATTGGCAAGGTATTGAGGCAATTAAGGGCTTCACCAATGATAAAGTAAAGGAAATGATTCAACAGCTTGGAGATAATAAGCATAACCCTCCAGGACTTACTCTGAGTGTACCCCTTGATGAAAATGTACAAAAAGAAACGCTTTACGCTTTATTAAGCAACACCGATACATTTACCACTTACTCTAAAACGTTTCTTAAACTTGAAGGCAGTGAGGTTATTTCTCCGGCTACATTGTTTGTGCTTAATGCAAATAAATTTACGCCAAAAGAGTTTGAGCAGGCTATTTCATCTAACCAATTTACAGTGAATGAAGTGGCTACCGCTATAAAAAACGATATTCCTAATGAGTATATTATTGCGCTTTTACAGCAAGTTCCCGTGCTAGATGCCATGCCGTTATACGAAAAAAACACTGTTTTATATAACTTAGCCGATATTGCGGTCAGTAAATTTAATTTACCTCTTGTAAAAGCACTGCAAACAAAAGGCGTTACACCAACCAACGAGCCAGGCCTATTTACAGGTTTAGACGTGGCTATTGTAAACCTGCCTAAAAGCGGTAACTTAACCCTAGCCCCATTAGATACTAAGCACACCCAGCTTTTAGATTATCTTAAAAAGCGTGGTTACAAAGCACATAGCGGCAATGCGAATGAAGACCTAAATAGCAAAGGGGTATTTTTTGTAAATGACTTTATTTACCAGCAAGGGGCCTATATTAATAAGCAGGACAACCCAGCGCAATACGCTTACTTTAGCCCTATTGGTAAAATTAACAATAGCGCGTTACCCCAAATAACTGAGCCTGATAATTCTGATGTTGCCCTTTTTTTAGTAGATTTAAAGCAGCAAAAAGCGCAGCTAAACAATAAAAGGCAAAACTGTGAGCTGTTACAACAACAGTTAAAAGATACAGAGCAGCTGCACACAGTAATGCAAGCTTATGACAAAGTTCAACAGGTTAAAAATAAGCACGGATCTAACTTTGTACGTGTTTTGCACGATATAGACCCTGTTTTAGTCAATTATTGGTGGAGTAGTCTGAGTAACCAGCTTTCAAACGATAGAAGCCAAAGCACATTTAACGAATATTTATCTAAGAAAGAATATCAAAAAGCTTATGAATACAGCCTCAGCACGGTATTAACTCAAGCCGAAACCGATACGCTTTTTTCTTTATTACTCTTAAACCCTGATGATTTAATCACTACTTGGCAAAACCGCATAAACCCTAAGCCACCGCGTGAGTTAACACGATTAAGCCGCTTTTCGCTAAATCATTGGCAAGCACTCGCACAGGCGGGTTTTGATTTTTCGATTACCGATATACATGGGCGCGACGTTTATACACAAGCTGCATCGTCTTCTTCTGAGGCAGTACAGTTTTTAATTGATAATAAAATACCGGCTGATCCCAGTAAGCTTGGCGTAGATATACTCGACTTAGCACTAGAGCAAAGTTACACCAAAGGGGAGTTAAGCCCAATGATTCCTTTAGCTTTGCAGCTTGTGGAAAAATTTGAGCCAAACCACTTAGCCCGCGTAGCACGATTAAAAATGTTTTACCCTGAGGTTTATCAGCAGTTAATTCAGCTAAACCCAGCGCTTAAGCCTGCCCAGGGCACAGAGCTAAATCATTATATATTTGATAATCACTAAATAACCCGCTAAGCACGCTAACGCCTCTTAGCGTGCTATTTGAAAAATTAATGTCTTTAATATTTAACATTGCCTGTGTAGAGTATTTAAAACAATTAAAGGATTAGGGCTATGACGGGTAAAACGCTAATTTTTAATTTTGATGGTACTGGGGGCGAGCCTCGCGATGCAGAGCAATTTAGCTCAGACCATTTTAAAGAAGACAGTAGTATTTCTAATATTCTTAAGCTGCATTTATTATTAGGCGGCAAACTCGATGACTCCCCCACCACCCCATTTACAAACCAACTTAGTTTTTATTATCAAGGTATTGGCACTAAAGGTAGCCGCTTAAAACGTATTTTAAACCAAACTTTAGCGCCACGTGGTGACGATGTTGCCAGTATTTTAAATCAAGCCATGAGTGATTTTAAAGCGCATTACCAACTCGGCGATACCCTTTTACTTACCGGCTTTAGCCGAGGCGGCGCACTCGCTCGGCGTTTTGCAAAAATCCTAGAGCCTTTAATTAACGATAATGTTTACGTATGTGTATTTGATACCGTGGCCTCAATAGGTTTATCAAAAGTCAGTAAAGCAACGCGCGGTGCCGAGCATGTAATATTTGAAAACCACACCATTGCTAATAATATTTCGCAGGCACTGCACTGCGTAGCACTTGATGAAAAACGCCGTGCGTTTGAACCCACCCTAATGAACCATCAAAATAATATTACCGAGCTTTGGTTTGCAGGGGCGCATTCAGATATTGGCGGCGGTTATTACCGCGATGGCCTAGCTGATATTTGCCTGCGCTATGCGCTTGAATGGTTAATTGAGCAACCACTTAATATTAGCTTATTAACCAGCCACGACATTGACTACGAAACCTTATTGCCTGGCAGTAAATTAGTTGACCAAGACGATGTAACCGTAACGCCCGATCCTCTGGCTTTAAGCCATCAGCAAAATTACTTTTGGTTTAATCCCTTTTTTAAATTGGTGGATAGGGAATGCTATGCGCTTATTGATAACGAAGCCAGCAACCTAGAACCACATATACATCAAAGCGTAGCTACACGAATTAATAAACTAACTAGTTATCGCCCAGAATCGCTTAAAAACCTGCGTTACAAAATTAGGTATAACGATAACAGCACATTAAGCTTTACTGGTTTAAGCCAACACATTGCCCTTGAAAACCAAAACATGAGTGTATTACAAGTTTCGCAAAGCCAAGATGTAATGGTGTTTGCCAGCGAGGCACATAACAATACCGGGCTTATGTTAGTTGAAGGCGCAACTTATCAGTTTGAACCCTACCCCAATCAATTTTGGTATGACGACGGCATAAAATGCACTGCAAGCGGCTGGCACCGCGATAATGTGCAATTAGGGGTTAAAGAAATCCCCATGGCATTGCTTGAACCATTTAGACGACTTCCAAGAGCGCAGTGGTTCTCTTTGGTTGGCGCAATTAACAATAGCGACGAATATTTATTTGAAATAGCCAGTGGCGCTACAGTAACTATTACTAAATCCGGTGAATTTAGCCCCTTTGCCAATGACTTAAGCCGATTTTACGGCGCCAATGCAGGGAAAATAAAAGTAAAAGTAACCCGCATAAGTTAAATGGGCTGTAGACGAGCAGTTTGCTGGCGTTTAAAAACAATGCTTTAACCGAGGTATAAAGTGATTGTTTCACCACCGAGAAGCGAAGGAGAACACCTAGAGAAGTAACTTGCATCTCGCGCGAGCAAGCTTCGCGCCTACAAGTTTCACTTCTCGTTTACTCCTCTTTCTCTTCTCTTTGTGCATTTTTGTATTAAAGATCAATAAATCACAAAGAGGTTTAGAGACGCTTCGCTTTTAGAGAAGTAACGAGCATTTTACGCGAGCAAGCTTCGCGCCTACAGCTTTCACTTCTCATTTTCTCCTCATTTTTTCTCTTTGTGCAATACAACATCGTTTGAATAATGAGATGCTTTACCTTTCGTATGAACAAGCTTCGCGCTTACAAGCCAAATTAACCACCGAGAAGAACAGAAGAAGTGATTAACCAATCCCCGTCTGTGGTTGAATTAATGAGTAGCAGCGGCTTTATGCCGCGAAAAAATTTAATACCAAACGCGAGGTAAGCTCCTGCTACGTGGTTAGTTCATAGTTTTTAGGCGCACATTGCTTTTGTTTAAAAGTGATTATGTCACCACCGAGAAGTGAAGGAGAAGAGCAGGAGAAATTGCTCACCAATCACCGTGTTTTCTCTGTGTAGCGCAAAGCGCCTCTGTGGCTTCTGTGGTTGAATTAATGAGTAGCAGCGGCTTTATGCCGCGAAAAAATTCAATACCAAACGCGAGGTAAGCTCCTGCTACGTGGTTAGTTCATAGTTTTTAGGCGCACATTGCTTTTGTTTAAAAGTGATTATGTCACCACCGAGAAGTGAAGAAGAGCAGAAGAAGCGATTAACCAATCCCCGTGTTTTCTCTGTGCAGCGCGAAGCGCCTCTGTGTCCTCGGTGGTGGTATTTAATTTACAATTAATGAAAAGCTGTACATCAACCCTGAACAAGCTTGGTGCCCACAATGTTAACATTAACACCGGAGCTATACCTTACCTTGTAGACCCTCAGCGTGCTGGCATAATGAGCGATAGCGCGTAAATATTAAACCAATACAATCACAAAGAGGCTTAGAGGCGCTTCGCTTTTAGAGAAGTAACGAGCATTTTACGCGAGCAAGCTTCGCGCCTACCGACAAAATTAACACCGAGGTAAATTACCTTGTAGACGCGCAGCTTGCTGGCGTTTTAAAAGCATCGCTTTTACCCTAGTGTTAATCCCCTTAATTTGAGGCGGCTAAGTCAGCTTCAGCATCGGCAAGCATGGCAAACTCTTCATCTGCACTTTTAGCGACTAAATGCTTAGCGCTATAACCAAAGTAATAAGCTGCACCAATCACAAATAACACTACTGTGTATAAAAATGCACGAGGGTCAAACGCATACACACCCGTTAATGCAATAAGCGATAACACTAACGCAATACCCGATGTAACCACGCCACCTGGCGTTTTATACGGGCGAGCTAAATTAGGTTGCTTAATACGTAACATAATATGGCTCAGCGCCATTAACGCATACGAAACCGTTGCACCGACCACCGCCATAGCTAACATTAAATCGCCCTCGCCACTTAGTGAGGCAATAAATCCAAAAATAGCGGGTACAATTAACGCACGCGCGGGTACTTTGCGCTCTGTAGTAATTGATAACGAACGCGGCAAATAGCCCGCACGCGAAAGCGCAAACACTAAACGGCTATAACCATAAATAATCGAAAAGAACGACGCGACCAGCCCCGCTAATCCTAAAATATTTACCACAGTGGCTAAGTTTGTATTGCCCGTGGCGTTAAGCGCATCAACTAAAGGAACTGCACTGGCGCCCATTGCGTTTGCACCACCGGCAGCAGGAACTAATACCACAACAAGTAAAGCGGTAAACAGTAAAAATAACATAGCGCCAATAATGCCTTTAGGTACATCTTTAGCTGGGTTTTTAGCTTCTTCGGCAGCAAGCGGCACGCCTTCTACTGCTAAAAATAACCACATAGCAAAAGGCAATGCAGCCCACACACCATACCAACCAAGTGGTAAAAATTCATTTGCACCTGCGGCATTAGTTACCGCAACATCAAATAAATTAGCCGCGTCAAAATTAGCAATTAACGCCACGGCGGTGGCAATAATAGCCAACACTGCTAAGCCACTTATCACCATCATTACTTTTAGCGCTTCACCCACACCCGCTAAATGAATACCCACAAACGTTAAATAAAACAGTGCATATACCCACGGGCCATTAAAACCCGTTAACGCCTCAAC
>NZ_AUTO01000160.1:0-12126 GCF_000498055.1 Pseudoalteromonas sp. TB51 | reverse complement strand
CTTGGTGCGAAAGCGCCAGGTCTTTTTTATGCACTTGATTTGGTGTTTTCATATCCAAACTTAAGTGCGGTCGCATTTCATTGTATATAAATATCGATTCTTCAACGAGCTGTTTTAACTCTGCCATATTGCGACATTTATACAGTAAAAACTCTTGCTTTAATATCCCGTTAATACGCTCTGCTAATGCGTTTTGATAACAGTCATACCCATCGGTCATCGATGGTCTAATGCCCTCTTTTAATAGCGCATTTTGATATACTTCAGAGCAATATTGTAAACCTCTATCTGAATGATGAATGGCATCACGTTTATATACGCGTTGCTTAATTGTCATTTCTAATGCTCTGACTACATCGGTTGCTTTCATTTCATCACTCAGCTCATAACCCATTATTTTTCGACTGTAAGCATCAGTGACTAACGATAGGTAATGCACGCCTTGCGCTGACTTTACGTATGTAATGTCACTAACGAAGACTTCCTCGGCCGCAGTAGGCATGTATTCCTTTAGTAAATTGGGATGCTTGCGCATCCAATGGTTACTGTTTGTTGTTTTAGTGTAATTTTTCTTTGGTTTTACAAGAAAGTCATGCTCTCTCAAATAATCAAAAAAACAATCACGACCTAGTTTAATGCCACGCTCTTGCAGGTCTGGCTTTATCATCAGATAAAGTTTCTTCCCACCAATACGAGGCATGAATTGCCGCCAGTACATCACTAATTCTTTGACTGGCTCCAATTCTTTATTCCGAGCATCTATTCTGCGCATAGCTTGATAGTAACCTTGTCGCGTTACGCCATATGCACGGCATAACGGAGTAAGCTTTATTTGATGGTTTTCTTTTGCGCGCGTGATAGCTCGGATATGTACTTTTTTCGCAAGCCCGCTCCATATTCTTCATCCATAATATTAATCATTTCATCTTTGATTAAATCCTTTAGGCGTAACTCTTCTATCTCGCGCTCTAAACGTTTAATTTTTTGTGCTGGGGTTTCTTTCGATTTAGGCATGTTGGCTATATAAGTTGGTTTAGACCAATCTAATTTACCATGTTTTCGCAGCCATACCAGAACGGTACTGCGGCCTTGAATACCGTAATGACTTTGCGCTTGTTTATAGGTGAAGTCGCCTTTTTCTACTTGCTCAACAATAGATAATTTAAAGCCTAATGTATAATCTCGCTGAGTACGCTTAACGTCTTTAATTTTAGTGGTTTTCATAAAATAAGTCCTAAATGTGTAAACACATTTCAGGACAAGACATAGTTAAACACAAAAAAGCCGCTGACTAAGGCGGCTTTAGTGGAGTATGTTTTTTTAATGCTAGGCAACCCTGCTTAGCAGCTTCTAATTACTGTACTTTTGAAAACTCTTGCTCAGAAATTTCACCATTACCATCAGTATCTAGCTGGTCAAAAATTTTCACTAGCTGTGAATTTACCTGCGCTTCTTGCTTTGAAATTGCACCATCACCATCGGCATCAAACGAGGCAAAGTCGACTGCAGCATACGCCGCTGATGAAGAAGCTAATACGATAACGGCAAGTGCTGTATTTAATGTTTTCATAGTTGTGTCCTAATTAAGAGGAAATCCTTTTCTAAGATCCATGGGTTTAAAAATTAACTAAAAAGTGCTTTTGCCAATGTGCATTACTAAGTTTTAATGCACATTGGATTAGAGCAAATGACTCTTTGCTAAGTGAACATGCGCTGCCCTGCGCTCAATTGGCAAAGATCATCACACCCTAGTATTTAGAGAACTCTTGCTTTGAAAGCTCACCATTTCCGTCGGTATCAAGCTCAACAAACTCAGCCATTAAATCCGCATCAACCGATGCTTCAGCTTGGCTAATGGCACCATTGCCATCTACATCTAGCGTGTCAAAATCAGTCCCTGCAAAGGCAGCAGAAGAAGAGGCAATAGCCATAAATGCGAGTGCTTTATTTAAATGCTTCATAATTTAATCCTTCAATATAAACAAATTAGTTAAGTTCACTACGTGGTGTACGCAATCCTTGTAATCCTTTTTCGTAAGCTCCCTTGCCTACTTAGGTTGTCATTGGCAACTCAGGATTGTTACCACACTTTAAGCTTCTGAAAATTCTTCTTTTGATAGCTCACCATCTTGGTCAGTATCTAATTCTGAGAACATGCTCATCAGTTTTGCATCAATTGATGCCTCTGATTTGCTAATCGTGCCGCTGCCATCTACATCTAACGTATCAAAATCAGTTGCTGCAAATGCCGCTGATGATGAAGCAAGGGCGATAAGTGCTAAAGTTTTATTAATGCTTTTCATAATATAATTCCTTCAAGTATATGTGTGCGATTAAGTGTTTTACTTTAAATCACGTTATTGTTCAGTACAGCCAGACTATTACAACTTGAATGCCAAGTTTTAAAAGTTCATTAATTTCAATCAGTTAAATGAGAGCTTGGCTATTTTTGATAAATTTGCGGGGGTTTTATGTTGCAAACTAGCAACAAAGGGTAAAGCTAAGTTTTTAAATACAATAAAAACAGCTAGTTACATAAGAGAAAAAAGCTACAATTTTCGGCGTAAATTGTAAGGATGAAGATTTACAAAAAAAAGAGACTAAATTTTAGCCGTGAGGGGAGCTAACGTATTAAAATAACTCACTCGTAAAACTAATCTATACTACTGATTTTTATAGAAAATAAAAATTATTTTTTGAAGTTTTAAAAAATATGACTGCCACTAAAATAAAAAATGGCCATTTGTTGCTATTAAGCGAAAGNGATCGATAAAATGCTCTTTCATAAATGCCTTCATTTCATCTTCACTGGCTAGAAGTTTAATACCACAATTAACTCCTGCGGCGTGTTCTTTTACACTGCATATTTCGCCAGTAAATGCTTTATTGTTGGTATCAACCGTCACCGTGCATTGCATATCTTTAATATTTTCATCGTTTTGATCGCCGCGTACATCAAACATCACCCCGGTAAGCGAGATGTCTTTAATCACCCCTTCAAGTACTCTATCGTCACTGAGAGTTAATTTTGCAGGTAATAAGGTAGGTATGCGTGTTTGCGCGCGCAGTGCAAATAACTGCACTTGCGCAGGGTAATTAATAAAAATGAGCCTAGCAGGGTGTGAGGCAACCGACATAAGCTGCTGCCTAAATGCTATTACTTGTCCGCCACTGCCTTCTATAACCGCTCTTACCACCACCATTACACCATCACGTAGGTAATCACTTGCAGCAGCTAAACGCTTTGAACTTGGGTAATTTAAAATAATAAATTTATTTTCTAGCAAGCCAATAAACTCTGTTTTCACGCGTTTACTACTGGTAGGCGTAACAATTTCCAAGTCGACCAATCGCCCTGTTGTTAACTGGTGTAATTTATCTAAATTAGAATGTGGCATGCCTGTTCCTAAGCATCATTTTTATATTATTACCCACGCCAAAAGGTCGGCGTAAATAGCACGAGTAAGGTGAAAATTTCTAAGCGACCAAATACCATGGCAATGGTTAATAGCCATTTGGCACCATCGCTCACCGCCCCATAATGAGAGGCAACATCACCTAAGCCTGGGCCTAAATTATTTAAACACGCCGCCGTAGCAGAGAACGCGGTAATGTTGTCCATGCCGGTTCCCATTAGTGCCAGCATTATAATAATAAACACCAATGCGTACGCTGAGAAAAACCCCCAAACCGCTTCAACTACTTTATCGGGCAGGGCTTTACGACCAAGCTTAATAGAGTATATAGCACGTGGGTGCACTAAGCGGTTAAGCTCACGTATGCCTTGTAGGTAAAGTAAAAACACGCGTACAACTTTCATACCGCCACCGGTTGAACCTGCACAGCCACCTATAAAGCTCGAAAAAATAAGCAATATAGGTAAAAACAGCGGCCAAGTAGAAAAGTTATCGGTGGCAAAACCGGCTGTGGTACTCATAGACACCGCCTGAAATAAGGCCTGATCGAGGGTTTCATCGCCATCGGCAAATATTTCGTTAGATGAGAGCACCGTAAAACAAATCACCACCAGCGCTAACTGTATCAGTAAAAAAACTTTAAATTCAGGGTCACGAATGTATACCTGAATATTACGACTCGCTACCGCCGCGTAATGCAGTGAAAAGTTAACCGCAGCAATAATTAAAAAGAAAACACATATAAAGTTAATGACAGGGCTATCAAAGTGCCCTATTGAGGCATCGTAAGTAGAAAAACCGCCAATCGCCACTGTAGAAAACGCATGGCATATAGCATCAAACCACTCCATACCTGCCGCCCAATACGCCAACATACAGGTTACCGTTAACGACACATAAATGTACCAAAGGTGCTTTGCGGTATCGGCAATGCGGGGGGTCATTTTTGAATCTTTTACTGGGCCTGGGATCTCAGCTCGGTATAACTGCATGCCACCGACCCCAAGCATGGGCAGAATAGCAACAGCAAGTACAATGATACCCATACCGCCAAACCACTGTAATTGCTGGCGATAAAACAAAACAGACTTAGGCAGGTATTCAATTCCGGTAAGTACAGTGGCCCCAGTGGTTGTAAGGCCAGAAAAGGCCTCAAACACCGCATCGGCCATAGACAAATTAGGTTCTTGTAAAAAAATCAGCGGTAACGATGCAAACGCCCCTAGTACCAGCCAAAATAGTACAACAATTAAAAAGCCTTCGCGTGCTTTTAAGTCGCCGTTTTCATGCCTGTTTGGGTAATAAGCTGTTAAACCAATAACCACACTAAATATAAACGCTAATACAAAAGGAACACCACCACCATCTTTATAAAATAAAGACACCACCGCAGGCGGCACCATGGTAATACTAAACAGCGCAACAAGTTGGCCAAGGATTTTTATGATGGTACGAAATTGCATGTAGCTTATCGCTTTTATTATTAGTAAATATAAGTGTGTAAGTTATTGTCTTACTCTTTGATAGTTAACTCAACTGCGCCATGGCTTAAATCAAAAATATCTTTAATGGCCTGTTTTGCTTGGCGGCTATCAATAGTAATAACCCATTCAATATTAGCAGTAAATTGTTTTTCTATATTAAGTACTTGATAATTGGTTTTTAACAATTGCTCTATTGCGCCCTGCATGCTGTATTCACTCTGGCCTACAATCTCGATACTCGGTACTTTAGTCACCGTTTTTAGCTGCGAAAGTGCATTATTAAGCGACCCACCATAGGCACGCACTAACCCACCGGTGCCCAGCTTTATACCGCCAAAATAACGGGTGACAACCGCAGTAATTTCGCCAAGTCCAGAACCCACCAGCACATTAAGCATCGGCTTTCCTGCGGTACCATTTGGCTCGCCATCATCAGAAAAACCATAAACATGGCTTCCGCCTGGGTTACCCGCTACGTGCGCCCAACAATTATGACGAGCATCTGGGTACTTTTCTTCAATGCTTTTAATAAATGCTTTAGCAGCCTGTAGGTCTGGCGTATGCGCGATATGAACTATAAAGGTGCTTTTTTTAATTTCTTCTTGATGAAACACATCATCGGCGGGGTATTTATATTCAGACATAATTAAAGCTCAATTAAAAATGGGGCCAAAAGGCCCCTTTGCATTCGCGTATTTTAGCGCGTATTGGCGAGCTCGTCTTTATTAGCTTAGTCGAGCGCTAAATCACGAGTCATATTTTCTAGGCTGTCTTCGTGAACAATAATATTGTCTTCAATACGAATACCGCCGTATGGTTTTAACGACTCAATTTTTTCCCAGTTAATAAACTGCTTACTGTCGGTTTGCGCTAAATCACCTAATAATGAGTCTATAAAGTAAAGCCCTGGCTCAATAGTAAACACTTGGTTTTTCTCTATTTTACGAGTACAACGCAAGAATGGGTGCCCTTCTGGCGATGGCTGGTGGGTGCCTTTATCATCACGCATAAAGCCGCCCATATCGTGCACTTGTAGGCCAAGGTGATGGCCCAAGCCATGAGGGAAAAATGTTGAGGTAATTTTACGTTCCACAATTTCTGTTGCAGGTAAGTTTACAATATTGAAGTCGCTAAGAATTTGCGCAATACGGTTATGGCAATCAACGTGTAAATCGCCATATAACATGCCAGGCTTTAATGCGTTGCCTAGCTCAATTTGTATTGCCGTCATAGTTTGTACTAGCTCAGCAAATTCGCCCTGTTTTTTAAAATCGTACGTACGGGTTATATCTGCGGCATACCCATTAAAGTTTGCGCCAGCATCGATTAAAAACGAATTATGAGTAAGCGGTGCTTTTGGCTCAAAATGTGTGTAATGCAAAATAGCGCAGTTTTCGTTAAGCGCTACTATGTTGCCATACGGCATTTCGTTTTCGCTTTGGCGTGTAGCCATAAGGTACGCTTGCTGAATATCAAATTCGCTACCACCATTATAAAACGTATCGCGTGCTGCTTTATGTCCATCTACCGCAATGCGGTTGGCTTGGCGTAAACATTCAAGCTCGTACTGCGTTTTATAAGCGCGGTTATAATGAAAATAGTTAAGTACCGGCTCAGGATTCATAATACTAAAGCCAAGCGCTTGCGCTACCTCTAGGTATTCGCCCATGTAAGCGTATTTAGCTTTATCGTAAGGTAATAGTTTTTCAACTTGATCAGGCTGTAGCAATAATTCTATATCAAAGTACTCAGCCCAAAAATCACGCGGCTCATCTGGTACTTTGTGCCAAAAATCAACTGGGCGGTAAAAAATAAGCTTAGGTTTATCGCTACCATTTACCACAATCCAACAATGTGGGTTATCAATAACAGGAAGCCATGCTTTAAAGTGTGGATTAACTTTAAATGGGTAATACATGTCGTCTAAAAACTGGCGCTTAGCTTGGCCTGAGTGAATAACTAAACCCTCGAGCCCTTCACGGTCACAAATTGTACGCGTACGTTGTTGTAATGTGGCAATATGCTCTGCATATAAAACGGCTAATTTATCCATTGTTAATCCATCTGTTAAATTTAACTTGCTTTGAGTCTACCACTTAAACGTAAAGCGCTCAAAAAAGGGGGATATTTAACATGTAAATATCCCCCTAATACTTATACCCATCGTGTTACGTTATTAGCCCTTTATTTAGCACGCTAGAATGGCTAAATATTTTAGGTAATTGGTATTACATAATTTACCCGCCCATTTTCATTTTGAGTAACGGCGCGAGCACGTTTCCTTCTCGGCCCATCCGGGTGTGATAAACCTGGCGATAAGCAAACACATTTTTTACGTAATCTCGCGTTTCTCTATACGGGATCAGCTCAACCCATAGCTCTGCTGGTATGGCTTCGTCAGGTAACCAACGTTTAATACGATGATACCCTGCGTTATAAGATGCCGTAGCAAGTATTTCATTCCCTTTGTTTTTCTTTTTTAAGTACTGCAAGTAACTAGTACCTAAGCGTATATTGGTTTTAGGTTGGTACAAACGCGTACTCGATACCCTTGCTTTGTTAACGTATTCTGCCGTACTAGGGAGCAATTGCATTAAACCACGCGCATTTGCATGCGAACGCGCATCTGGTGCAAACGAGCTTTCGCGCCGTGCAATTGCAATACTCCACGCGGGGTCTATTTTGCTGCGTTTACTGTAGCGCTCAAATATATCTTGAAATGCAAACGGAAAACGCAGTTCAACATAATCCCATGCTTTAATTTTAGCTAACGTGAAAATAACGTTATCGTGCCAATTGTTTTGCGCTGCAACCTTTGAGGCAGCTAGTTTTTCTTCATCAGTAGAGGTGTTCGTTAAGTAATTCCATTCTCGGCGTGCAGAGGTAAAACGCTCGAGTTCGTAAAGTGCTTTTGCACGTTTAAAGCCCGGCGCATTCTTCACCTTCTCTACTAGTTTTTGATCAACCTGCAAAGGCTGATTGTTTAAATCAACCGGCAGTCCTAATCGAGCTGCCGNCCACTTTAGTCCAAATTTCGTCTGCTTTTTGTTGCTCGCCTCGCTTAGCATAGCTATAAGCAAGCCAATATTGCTGGCCTAAACTTAAATCGTCTTTACCTGTAAAAAAAGCCGCTATGCCTTCCCAGTCTTGGGTTTTAAGCATATTACCAAGTTGCCACTGAATTAGCTTTCTGTCTTGTCGCGCTTTTGGCACCTTATTAAGCCAAAAACTGGCCTGTTTATGCCCACTTGAAGCAAGTGATAAAGCGAACGTGTAATATAAATCTGCTTTTTCTTCATCGCTGTAAGTAAACATTTTTTCTAGCTTTTGCCAAGCTCTTAAAGCCAGCGCTTTATCGCGCCAAATTAAACGCTTAACTCCATAAATAGCTATTTGCGCTTCTTTTGCCGACTTAGTTTTATAACGATACAAGCCTGCGGCCGCACTAGGGTCGCGGCGTACTTTTAAATATAAATCGGCTAAGTAACGCTCGTTTTTAGGTAACAACGTTTTTAAATAAGGGAGTAAACTTTGCGTACCGCCCTGCGCTGCAAGCGTTATGCGCTTCCATACAAGCTCATTATTTAAATAACCTTTTTTGCGCCAAAGCGAAAATAGCGGGTCGCATTCATTCGGTTGCGACTTACCCACCGTCCATAAATCGGTAACCTGATTAAAAATGGCTTTTTCTGGCGCCCCTAAATCAAGCTGAAAATCTAAAAACGTGCATGTTAGCGCTGCGTTAGACGTTTCTCGGTAGTTTTTTATATAAGCTGCTTTTTTATTGTTTTTTTCAAGATACTCTAACCACGCTTTACGTACAGGCCACTCAAGCGGGGTATGTTCATAAATGGTTAGGTAATCTTCAATTTCGCTTTGATATTTAAAATTGGGGTGGCGTTGCCAATATGTTTTTTCGACATACGGCTTTAACGGGTGGTCTAACCCGTTTATTGCTTCTTTAAAGTCTTGGTAGCTTCCATAGCGCACTTTTTTTTCAGCATCTAAAAACGCGTCATTATCGATACTCGCTTGGGCAGAACTAAAAGGAAGAATAAAGGCAGCTGCCACAGCGCTTAATAAAAATTTTTTCATAATATCCTTTAGGTTTAACGACCTGTCAGGGTTAATAATTTCCAGTTTGAGACACTAAAACAATAATGAGAGTGCCTTTAATAAAGTATGAACAACATTTAATTTACGCACTCATAATAATTAATGAGTACCTTTAGCACATTCCAGTACACCTTAGCACCAAACCAGCTATATTTTAACCAACCGTTTGTAACCGAGTTAAATTTTTCGTTGCATTTTAATTTTAAAGCAAGCACACTGGTCGAAATGCAAACTCATCGTACCAGTCTTAGTTCGTCAACTAGGGAGAATAATAATGTTATATAAAAGCGATTCCTTTGAAGTTAGCTTCCTAAAGGAAAACATCGCCGAGTTTAAGTTTTGTGTTGCAGGTTCTGTAAACACACTATCTCAGCAAACTCTTTCAGATTGTGCAGCAGCATTAAAAGAATTAGCGTCTAATTCTGATATCAAAGGCATGATTTTCACCAGTGATAAAGATCACTTTATTATTGGTGCAGATATCTTCGAATTTTTACCAACATTTACTAAACCAGAAGAAGAATTAGTAACGTGGATCAAAAACGCAACCGACGTTTTTGACGCAATCGAAGACTTACCATTCCCAACTCTTAGCGCTATAAATGGCTTGGCACTTGGCGGCGGCTGTGAGTGGGCACTTGCTACCGATTATCGCGTTGCAAGCGAAACCGCTAAAATGGGCTTACCAGAAGTTAAACTAGGTATAATGCCTGGTTTTGGTGGCACAGTGCGCTTACCACGCATTATTGGCGCAGATAACGCCATGCTTTGGATCACCTCAGGCAAAGAAAACCGTGCCGCTGACGCCCTAAAAGTAGGTGCGTTTGACGCGGTAGTTAGTGCTGACAAACTTTTAGAGTCAAGCCTAGCAACACTTGAATTAGCAATTGCCGGCAAGCTAGATTGGCAGGCAAAGCGCGATGTTAAACTTCAGCCACTTAAATTAAACCGTGTTGAGCAAGGCATGAGCTTTGCAATGGCAGAAGGTATGGTAATGGGTAAAACCAAAGGCCACTATCCTGCTCCGGTTATGGCAGTTCGCACTATTAAAGCAGCGGCCAACTGTACTCGCGATGAAGCAATGGCAATCGAAAATGCTAACTTTGCAAAACTTGCGCGCACTAACGAAGCAGCTGCACAAACCGGTATTTTCTTAAATGACCAGTTTATTAAAGGCAAAGCACGTAAACTTGCTAAGCACAGCGATGTAGAAATTAAACAAGCTGCTGTATTAGGCGCTGGTATTATGGGCGGCGGTATTGCATACCAGTCAGCTTATAAAGGTACCCCAATTGTAATGAAAGACATCCAACAGGATGCGCTTGATTTAGGTATGGGTGAAGCATCTAAACTACTGGGTGCAAAAGTTAAACGCGGCCACATGCCAATGGAAAAAATGCTGGCAACGCTTAGCAAAATTAAGCCAACGCTTAACGATGCAGACCTACAAAACGCCAACATTATTGTTGAAGCGGTTGTAGAAAACCCTAAAGTTAAGCAAGCGGTATTAGCTGACCTTGAAAAGAACATGCCAGAAGGCACGGTACTTACATCAAACACATCGACTATTTGTATCGACTTACTTGCAGAAGCGTTAGAAAAGCCAGAAAACTTCTGTGGTATGCACTTTTTCAACCCAGTGCCAAAAATGCCATTAGTAGAAATTATCCGTGGTGCAAAAACCTCTGATAAAACAATTAATGCAGTTGTTGATTACGCTCTTAAACTTGGCAAGTCTCCAATTGTTGTAAACGATTGCCCAGGCTTTTTTGTAAACCGTGTTTTATTCCCTTACTTTGCGGGCTTTAGCAAATTAGTTGTTGAAGGCGCTAACTTTGCAAAAGTAGATAAAGTAATGGAAAACGTATTTGGCTGGCCAATGGGCCCGGCTTACCTGCTTGATGTTGTAGGTATTGATACGGCGTATCACTGTACTGGCGTAATGGCTGACGGATTCCCTGAGCGTATGGCACGCGCAGAAAAAGATCCGGTGACTGTTTTTGCTAACGAAAAACGTTTTGGTCAAAAGAACAAAGCAGGTTTTTACAAGTACGAAACAGACCGTCGTGGTCGTCTTAAAAAATCAACCGATGCAACAGCAGTTGAGCTACTAGCGCCAATTACTGATGCACCTAAAGAATTTGATAAACAAGAAATTATCGACCGTTGTATGATCCCAATGATCAACGAAGTACTACTTTGTTTACAAGAAGGCATTGTTGCTTCTCCTCAAGAAGCTGATATGGCCCTTGTATACGGCGTTGGTTTCCCTCCATTTAGAGGCGGCGCGTTCCGTTACTTAGATCAAACAGGTTTAGCTAACTTTGTTGCAGCAGCAGACAAATATGCTCACCTAGGTGCGATTTACCAAGTATCAGAGCAAACTCGCAAATGGGCCGAAGAAGGTCGTGTTTTCTATAAGGTGGAAGGTTAATATCATGAATAATCCAGTAATTGTAGATTGTATCCGCACACCAATGGGTCGCTCAAAAGGCGGCGTATTTAAAAACAAGCGTGCGGAAGATTTAAGTGCTCACCTTATGAAAGGGTTATTAGAGCGCAACCCAGCAGTTGACCCTGCATCAATTGACGATATTTATTGGGGCTGTGTACAGCAAACATTAGAGCAAGGCTTTAACGTTGCACGTAACGCATCACTGCTTGCGGGTATTCCACATTCAGTACCAGCTACAACCGTTAACCGTTTATGTGGCTCNATTATGACAGGCGCTGGCGACACTTACCTTATTGGTGGTGTTGAGCACATGGGTCACGTACCTATGACTCACGGTAACGACTTTCACCCAGGCTTAGCAACTTCAATTGCACAAGCATCTGGCTCTATGGGTTTAACTGCAGAATACCTTGCTACTATTCACGGAATTAGCCGCCAGCAGCAAGACGAATTTGCATACCGCTCACATCAACGTGCACATGCTGCAACAGTTGAAGGCCGTTTCCGCCGCGAAATTTTAGCAATGGAAGGTCACGCAGCTGATGGCTCTTTAATTTTAGTTGAAGATGATGAAGTAATTCGCCCTGAAACAACGGTTGAAGGTTTATCTCAGCTTCGCCCAGTATTTAACCCAGCCTCTGGCTCGGTTACTGCG
>NZ_AUTO01000159.1:0-2215 GCF_000498055.1 Pseudoalteromonas sp. TB51 | reverse complement strand
CCCAGCCTCTGGCTCGGTTACTGCGGGTACATCTTCTGCTCTTTCTGATGGCGCATCAGCCATGTTAGTAATGAGCGAAGAAAAAGCAAAAGAGCTTGGTTTACCAATTCGTGCACGCGTTAAAGCAATGGCTGTTGCCGGTTGCGATCCATCAATCATGGGCTACGGCCCAGTACCAGCAAGTAAAAAAGCACTTGCACAAGCTGGTATTACTATTGATGACATTGACGTAGCAGAGCTTAACGAAGCATTTGCAGCACAATCACTGCCTGTACTTAAAGACTTAGGTTTAGCAGACGTAGTTGATGAAAAAGTGAATTTAAACGGCGGCGCAATCGCACTTGGTCACCCTCTAGGTTGTTCAGGTTCGCGTATTAGCACCTCGCTTATACACTTAATGGAAGACAAAAATGCAAAATATGGTCTAGCAACTATGTGTATTGGTTTAGGCCAAGGCATCGCGACTGTATTTGAACGTGTTCAAGACTAAGTATTAACTTAAACATGTAGACCATCTTGGTGATTAAAAAGGCGAACTAGCGCAAGTTAGTTCGCCTTTTTTTATGCCACCAGCTTATTGCTGATATGAATAATGTGATCGGGTGTATTAAATTTAAACCAGATTATTTTTTACTGTATTACGCTTACCCGTTATATGCAAAACAGTTAACCAAACAGATTAATTGCGCTAAACTAACCGACCTAACCAAGCCGCGACTATTTTTACAGGTAACTTTTTATGAGCTTTGATAATCCCGATCACCAATTAGACGCCATGGGCCTACGCTGCCCAGAACCTGTAATGATGATACGCGCTGCAATTCGTAAGATGAACGACGGTGAAACGTTATTAATTACCGCTGATGACCCATCAACCACCCGTGATATTCCAAGTTTTTGTACGTTTATGGATCACACGCTGGTGGCTACAGACGCCGATGAAGCACCGTATAGGTATGTGGTGAAGAAAGGGCTTTAAGGTTCATTGCTCAAATACTGCGTTCTAATTAAATTACTGCTTTTGAAGTGAGAATTATTTTTCTCTTCTAAATAATGAGCCACTCGGAACCACTCAAAATCCAAGTGAAATTTCTTTTCATTGTTAACTACTAATGCTGGTGGGCCCAAGAGTCGATTCATGTTTAAGTCTATATTTTGATCAAGTAACTTACTAAAATAGTCTTCAGCCTCAGTTACTGACTTATCCACCAAAGTGCGTAGTTTAATCATTAAATCAAAAATCCCTTCAAAATAACCATCTATCGCTCTGTTGAGGTCAACTAAATCAGAATTTAAGAGCTCATCTTTAAATGCAGAGTTTAACCCCTTTAACAACTTTATCCTTTCTTTCTCTTCCATTACCGATAATACGAGTGGAATCTGAAATTTTGTTATTACTCCATTTCCATGTTTACTTATAGATGGATATTTTAAAGTTAGCCTATTTACGGGTAACATTTTATGTTGGCATAAATTTCTCAAATTACAGCATAGAACATAATACTGATTCTCTTTAAAGATCTTCTCTCTTTCTATCAATAATTCAGGTAATAATGATTGATCAATATCATTAATTATCGAAAACTTATCACGTTCAATGTACAACCGATCTAAAACTAATTTTCCAGTATTCAAAATGTTTAGATAGGAGATATTTAATTTAGTACGGGCTTTTTGATTTTCTATATAAGCATGTACCTCAGAGAAACGTGAAAACTCTTGTGAGAGCTGAGCCATAGTAAGCAATGATTTGAATGTTTTAACTTCCTCTATCAAAACATCAAATAAATTTTCTATCTCAAGTTTTCTTGAGAATACTCTATATTTTTTTAAGCACTCATTTGAGTCTGATTCAGTTAACTTACTTCGTTCAAACCTGGGCTTATCATTTTCTAGATAGCAGTACTCTATATAATTATCCAATGTACTACCCCTTAATCCAAAGGCTCAATTTCATATTAACGTCCTTGTCGCAAATCTATAAGCCCACTCGGGCAACTAAAAGCTGACAGCTCCCAACTAACAGCTATTTCTTAGTAATCGTCACTTTCGGCTTATCGTAGTCACTGTAATCAATACTTACTATGTAGGTGCCTTTTATCGCTGGCGTGTAGCTAAAGTAATTATAAATAGTATTACAGTCTGCAAGTACGGGTTGGCCGAGCGTTAGTTTTTGCCCTGCAGGTTGGGCATCGCTGTAGCCACAGTTGTAGCC
>NZ_AUTO01000158.1:0-31592 GCF_000498055.1 Pseudoalteromonas sp. TB51 | reverse complement strand
TAGCCACAGTTGTAGCCTTCGCTAAAATCGGCATCGGCTATTTTAAATTCGTACACTTTACCTGGGGTGCTAAATTTAACTTCTGCTTGGTAAAGCGCGCCGCCTACTGGCATAAACTGGTACTGAGGCTCTGCATCCCAAAGCGTAAAATCGCCTCTTAGGTAAACTGTTTTATCCAGCTCTTGCTGTGGCAGTACGTCGTTAATAGACACTTGGCTAGTACACGCTGTGAGTAAGCCGGCTATGGCAAGTGTTAAAATTCGTTTCATTGGCATCATTAATGGGTATCCTTCGTTCTGTTAAAACTAAAAAGCCAGCAATACGCTGGCTTTTTATTGGCTTAAGCGGTGTTATTTTTGTAGTACAGATATATCTGCAATATCTAAAAATAAGCGGCTTAACTGGCTTAATAGTGCGAGGCGATTTTGCTTTACAGCTTCATCGTCGGCCATAACCATGACGTTGTCAAAAAAGTTATCAACACTTTGGCGAATACCAGCCAATTGGCTTAATGCCTCTTGGTAGTTTCCATCGGCGTAAAGTGGTGCAAGCTCAGTTGCAAATTTTGCTACTTGTGATGCTAATACTTTTTCAGCGTCATCGCTTAATAGGCTCTCATCAACATCACCTTCAGTGGTAATGTTATTTTTAGCTAGTATGTTACCTACACGCTTATTCGCTGCTGCAAGCGCTTCTGCGGCGTCTAACGTACGGAAGTGGCTTACTGCTTTAACACGACGGTCAAAGTCAGTAGGTTTAGTAGGACGACGTGCCAATACTGCCTGAATAACATCTACTTCAATGCCTTCGTCTTGATACCATGCGCGGAAGCGCCCTAGCATAAAGTCAAATACGTCGGTTGATACATTTAGGTTAGTAAGCTTTTCGCCAAACAGTGTTTGTGCTTTTGCTACTAGGTCTAAAATATCAAGCGGTAGCTCTTTTTCTACCATGATACGCAGTGCACCAATGGCTGCACGACGAAGTGCAAATGGGTCTTTGTCACCTTTTGGTGCTTGGCCTATACCAAAAATACCCACCAGCGTATCAAACTTATCTGCAATTGCTACTGCACAACTGATTAGGTTTGTAGGTAAATTGTCACCTGCAAAACGCGGCATGTATTGCTCGTTTTGTGCAATAGCTACATCTTCTGCTTCGCCATCAAAGCGTGCATAGTGCATACCCATTACACCTTGTACGTCGGTAAATTCCATTACCATTTCGGTCATTAAGTCTGTTTTACTTAATAGGCCAGCACGTTTTGCAAGGTCTTTGTCGGCACCTAGTTGCTCTGCAATGTAGCCGGCAAGTTCGCTAATACGTACAGATTTATCTTTAAGCGTACCTAACTGCTTTTGGAATAAAACAGTATCAAGTGATTCTAGGCGACTTTCTAGGGTTTTCTTTTTATCTGTTTCAAAGAAGAACTGCGCATCGGCTAAACGTGGGCGCACTACTTTTTCGTTACCAGATATAACCACACTTGGATCTTTACTTTCTATGTTAGATACAAACAAAAACTTATTTAAAAGTTTGCCGTTTTGATCTAATAGCGGGAAGTATTTTTGATCATCCTTCATGGTGTAAATTAGCGCTTCGGCAGGTACATCTAAAAATGCTTCTTCAAATGTTGCCGTTAACGTTACTGGCCACTCTACTAGTGAAGTAACTTCTTCTAATAAGTCTTCATCCATTGCAACAACCGCATTCACTGCGCTTGCCGCTGCTTCTATTTGTGCACGGATTTGCGCTTTACGTTGTTCGTAATCAGCAATAACGTAGGCTGATTTTAATACGTCGAACACGTCATCAGCATGGTTAATGGTGATTTTTTCTGGATGATGAAAACGGTGGCCTTGTAACTGATTAGTTACTTGCTTACCTAAAATTTCGCCTTCAATAAGTTCATCACCAAATAAAATAGTTACGGTATGAACTGGGCGAATAAATTGTGTTTTATTCGCGCCCCAACGCATTGGCTTAGGTATTGGCAGCTTTGCTAACGACTTTGCAATGGCATCGCTCATCAGCGTTTTGGTTTCTTGTCCTGCTACTTTAGCAATATGTAAAAGCCAAGCGCCTTTGTCGGTTTCAAGAGTTTGTGCTTCACTTACGTCAATACCACAACCACGTGCCCAACCCATTGCTGCTTTAGTTGGGTTACCTTCACTATCGAACGCTGCTTTAGTTGCAGGGCCACGCTTTTCTACTTCTTTATCTTGCTGCTTTGCTTCAAGCGCTTTTACTTGTAAACCTAAACGACGAGGCGATGCATACCAGCTTACGCCTTCATGCCCAAGCTCTAGTGTTTCAAGCTCTGCAGTTAAGTTTGCGGCAAAGGCTTCTGCTAATTTGCGCAGTGCTTTTGGTGGCAGCTCTTCGGTGCCAATTTCTACTAATAAATTTTGTGCTGACATGCTTACTTATCCTTACACAGCGGGAAACCAAGCGCTTCACGTGCATCGTAATAGCTTTGTGCACACGCTTTTGATAACGCTCGAACGCGTAAAATATAACGCTGACGTTCGGTTACTGAGATTGCATGGCGCGCATCGAGTAAGTTAAACGCGTGCGATGCTTTCATTACTTGCTCGTAAGCAGGTAGTGGTAAATTTGCTTCAATTAGCTTTTGGCTCTCAGCTTCACACTTATCAAACTGTGCAAATAAGTCATCTACGTTTGCGTGTTCAAAGTTGTAAGTAGATTGTTCTACTTCATTTTGATGGAATACATCGCCGTAAGTTACACGCCCTAATGGACCGTCTGCCCATACTAGGTCGTAAATACTGTCTACGCCTTGAATGTACATTGCTAAACGCTCTAGGCCGTAAGTAATTTCACCAGTTACAGGAGAGCACTCTAAGCCCCCTACTTGCTGAAAGTAAGTAAACTGCGTTACTTCCATACCGTTTAGCCAAATCTCCCAACCTAAGCCCCAAGCGCCTAGTGTTGGCGATTCCCAGTTATCTTCTACAAAGCGTACTTCGTGCGTTAGGGTATCAATACCCATTGCTTCTAATGAGCCTAGGTAAAGCTCTTGAATGTTATCTGGTGATGGCTTTAAAACTACCTGAAATTGGTAGTAATGCTGTAAGCGGTTTGGGTTTTCGCCGTAGCGACCATCAGTAGGACGGCGACACGGTTGTACGTATGCGCTCGACATTGGCTCAGGGCCAATAGATTTTAAGAATGTTTGCGGGTGAAATGTCCCTGCGCCCACTTCCATATCAAGTGGTTGAATAATGACACAGCCTTGCTGCGCCCAATAATCCTGTAAAGCCAGGATCAAACCTTGAAAGGTTTTAACGTCATATTTTTGCATATTTGGCTTTTTACTATCTGAAAGTAGCGTGAAAATTACCCTCAGTATACCTTGTGCACACGCAGGTTTTAAGCAGTTTGTGCGGTTGTTAAAATAAAAAAGGAGCCATTAGGCTCCTTTTAAGATGTAAGTATAATTTTTTACACGTCTAAGTTAACTACGCGAAGTGCGTTGGTTTCTATAAACTCACGACGAGGCTCAACTTGATCGCCCATTAATGTTGCAAACAATTGATCTGCCGCTACAGCATCTTCAATTGTTACTTGTAACATACGACGAGCTGAAGGATCCATTGTGGTTTCCCACAGTTGGCTAGGGTTCATTTCGCCTAATCCTTTATAGCGCTGAATGTAGATCCCGCGCTTAGATTCAGCGATCAACCATTCCAAAGCATCCACAAAGTTATCAACAGGTTTTGTTTTCTCACCACGTTGAACATATGCGCCTTCTTTTAAGATGTTTGCGATCTTCGTGCCAGTAACAGCAATGCGTTGGTAGTCACGTGATGCAATAAAGTCGTAATGTAATACGTGTGCTTTATCCACACCGTGCTGACGAATATTCACAACCGGGAAGTACAAGTTGCGCTCTGCATCATGCTCAGTACCCGCATGGAAAATTGTCGCATCTTCATCACGTTCAACTAAGTCGTCAACTAGCTCTTTAGTCCACTCAATTACTTTAGCTTCGTTAGATAAGTCTTCTACTTTTAACTCGCTTTGGTAAATCAAACGTTCCATTACCGTGTTAGGGTATTTACGTTTTAAGCGCTCAATGACTTTAACTGTGTTTTGGTAATCTTGTACTATTTGCTCAAGCGCTTCACCTTCAATTGCACTTGCATCTTCGCTTGTGTAAAGCGCTGCATTATTTAGTGCAAGTGATGTTAGGTAATCTACTAGTGCAGGATCGTCTTTAATATAACGCTCTTGCTTACCTTTTTTCACTTTATAAAGTGGCGGTTGTGCAATGTAAATATAACCACGCTCAACAATTTCTGGCATTTGGCGATAGAAGAATGTTAGTAGCAATGTACGAATGTGAGAACCATCCACGTCCGCATCGGTCATGATAATGATGCTGTGGTAACGTAGTTTTTCTGGGTCATATTCATCACGGCCAATACCACAACCTAGGGCTGTTATTAGCGTCGCTACTTCTTGTGAAGAAAGCATCTTATCAAAGCGTGCTTTCTCTACGTTCAAGATTTTACCTTTAAGTGGTAAAATTGCTTGGTTTTTACGATTACGACCCTGCTTGGCTGAACCGCCAGCTGAGTCACCCTCCACTATGTATAGTTCAGATAATGATGGGTCTTTTTCTTGGCAGTCAGCTAATTTACCTGGTAAACCTGCTAAATCCATAGCGCCTTTACGACGAGTCATTTCACGGGCTTTACGCGCCGCTTCACGTGCTCGTGCTGCATCAATAATTTTACCAACAACAATTTTGGCATCCATTGGGTTTTCTAATAAGAAATCAGAAAACTTTTCAGCCATTGCTTGCTCAACCGCAGATTTAACTTCGCTTGATACTAGCTTGTCTTTAGTTTGTGATGAGAACTTAGGATCAGGTACTTTAACACTTACAACCGCAGTTAAGCCTTCACGCGCATCATCGCCCGTTGCGTTACTGGTTGTTTTAGCTTTTTTGTTAAAGCCTTCTTTTTCCATGTAGTTATTAAGTGTACGTGTTAGCGCAGATCTAAAGCCGGCTAAGTGAGTACCACCATCACGTTGTGGAATGTTATTAGTAAAACAGTAAATGTTTTCTTGGAAGCCATCGTTCCACTGCATTGAAACTTCAACGCTAATCCCATCTTCTTCACGCTCGTGAGTAAAATGGAATACACCTTTATGTACAGGTGTTTTATTGCGGTTTAAGTATTCAACAAACGCTTGAATACCGCCATCATATTTAAAGTGGTCGGTTTTATTTTCTTCGCGTTCATCAGATAAGATGATGCTTACACCAGAGTTCAAAAACGATAGCTCGCGTAAACGCTTAGCTAAAATATCATAATGAAAATCAAGGTTTGTAAATGTTTCGCCACTTGGCCAAAAACGCAGTTCAGTACCCGTAGTGTCAGCATCGCCAATAACAGTTAATGGAGCGTTAGGTACGCCCATGCTGTAAGTTTGCTCGTGCAATTTGCCTTCACGACGAATAGTAAGAGTTAGTTTTTCTGATAATGCATTTACTACCGATACACCAACACCGTGTAAGCCACCTGATACTTTATAAGAGTTATCATCAAACTTACCACCGGCATGAAGTACCGTCATGATAACCTCGGCAGCAGACACACCTTCTTCTTCATGGATAGAAGTTGGGATGCCACGACCGTTATCTCTTACAGAGACTGAACCGTCTAAGTGAATCGTTACATAAATATCATCACAATGACCTGCTAAGGCTTCATCGATAGAGTTATCAACGACCTCAAACACCATGTGGTGTAAGCCTGTGCCATCATCGGTGTCCCCTATATACATTCCAGGACGCTTTCTTACTGCGTCTAATCCTTTAAGTACTTTAATACTCGACGAATCATAATTCTCAGACATGGTTAATCCCACTTATCTTGTTATTAGGTTGCCATGTTTCACGTGGAACATTTGTAGTTCTCGTTGCATGGGTTCCACCACAGCAGAAATACTTTCAGACAAAATTGAAGAAATAAAAATTTGAGAACTGCAGTGAGCCAATAATTGTCCCACTTTCTCTTTTGTATCCTCGCCTAACTCTGAAGGTAGATCATCTATTAGCAATATAGATTGCTTATCTGTCTCTGACTCAATTAAACTATTTTGCGTTACTTTTAACGCATAAAGCAATAACTTCAATTGACCGCGTGAAAACGTATTCTCTACGCTGTTGCCAGCGACACTAAAACTAAAATCGGCCTTATGAGGGCCTTTACTTGTAAAACCTTGGCGAGCGTCTCGCTCAAAGTTTTGCTCTAATGCATCACTTAAAGACTCACTGTCTTTCCAACCTGCATTAAAGTTGATTTCTAAATCGCGTATAAGCGTTAATTCTGCACACATTTTATCAAAAAACTGCTGCTTAAACCTACTTATATACGCCATTCTTAATTTATTTATTTGTTCTGCCAGTCTAACAAATTCTTTGTCCCAAAACCTAATTTGGTCAAAATAATTCTTTGGCTTACTTTTTAATAATGCATTGCGTTGTTTAAGCACTTTATTGAACGACTGCCATAAGTAAAAAAACTCATGTTCCACGTGGAACAAACCCAAATCTAAAAACTTACGTCGCTCTTTTGGACCACCAAAAAACAATGAATAGCTTTCGGGTGTAATAATTTGCACAGGCATTAACTGTGCAAGTTCAGAGATTTTTCTACTGGCTTTGCCTTGTATTTTTAAATTGGTTTCACCACTTTGGGTTTTACTAATCCCAATAGGAATAGACAAGTCGTGTAGCGCTTTGCGGCCGTGTATTACAAACTGATCTTGCTGATGTTGAATAATACTTTTATGTTTAGGTGTTCGAAAAGATTTGCCGTGAGAAAGGTAATAAATAGCCTCTAAAAGGCTGGTTTTTCCGCTGCCGTTTTCACCATAAATTATATTAACGCCGTTGACTGGTTCTAGCGTCAGTGCCTCAATATTACGAAAATACTTGAGGCTCAAGTGACTTAAACTCATTTATAATGGGTATCTTATAATCGCATAGGCATAACCACGTACATTGCTTCTTCATCGCCCGCACCTTCAATAAGTGCACTGCTGTTTGAATCTGCTAATGTAAATAGTACATCTTCTGTTTTTAATGTATTTAGTACATCTAATACATACGATACATTAAAACCAATTTCTAGCTCATCACCCTCATACATTACTTCTACTATTTCCTCAGCCTCTTCTTGCTCAGGGTTATTAGCCGTAATTTTAAGTAAGCCATTGGCAAGGTTTAAACGCACACCTCTAAATTTTTCGTTAGATAAAATAGACACACGTTGAAACGCATTACGTAACCATTCACGGTTAGCGGTAATTACTTTATCTCCACCACGAGGTAATACGCGGCGATAATCAGGGAAGCGGCCATCCACTAACTTACTTGTAAAAGTAAATTCCACATCGATAATACGAATATGGTTAGCGCCAAATTGAATAGTAACTAATTCTTCGTCGGCAACCATAAGGCGCATAATTTCTTGCACACCTTTGCGCGGTATTATTAATTGGCGCTGCGTATTTAACGATTGGCCTAATTCTTTTTGCGCTATTGCCAAACGGTGGCCATCGGTGGCTACTGTTTTTATGTCGCTATTATCTACTTCAAACGACATGCCATTTAAGTAATAACGAACGTCTTGGTTAGCCATTGAAAAATGTGTGCTTTCAAGTAACTTACGTAACTCTAAACGCGTTAGCTGAAACTCAACCTCGCCATCCCACTGCTCTAAATTAGGGAAGTCTTCCGCGGCAAGCGTAGTAAGTGAAAAGCGGCTTTTACCACTGGTTAAAAGCAGTTGGTGCTCTTGTAAGCTCAATGTAAGCTCAGAACCATCAGGCAGGCTTTTACAAATATCGAGTAATTTTTTAGCAGGTAGCGTTAACTTTGTATCGGCAATATCATCACCAACAAAAACACCTGCAACTAGTTCAATTTCAAGGTCTGTGCCTGTCATTGAAAGTTGCCCGTTTTCTACCACTAACAATACATTAGATAATATAGGTAACGTATGTTTACGTTCAATCGCACCCGATACTTGCACTAATGGCTTTAAAAATTGTTCTCTTGAAATGGTTATTTGCATAATAAAGTCAGCCCTAAGATGACAACGTTCTTATTAAATTTTGATAATCTTCTTTTATTTCGTGGCTTTCATCACGAAGTGATTTAACCTTTCTACACGCATGTAATACCGTGGTGTGGTCACGTCCACCAAATGCGTCACCAATCTCAGGTAAGCTGTGATTAGTTAATTCTTTAGATAATGCCATAGCTACCTGACGCGGCCTCGCGATAGAGCGGCTGCGACGCTTAGATAACAGATCTGACACACGTATTCTGTAATACTCAGCCACGGTGCGCTGTATGTTGTCTATAGTGACAAGTTTATCTTGTAGTGCCAATAAATCGCGCAGCGCTTCTTTTACAAAGTCGATAGAAATTGGACGCCCGGTAAAATTAGCATTAGCTATTACACGGTTAAGCGCACCTTCTAATTCACGTACGTTTGAGCGTAATTTTTTAGCGATAAAAAAAGCGACTTCGTGCGGTAAATTAATTTTACTCTGCTGCGCTTTTTTCATCAAAATGGCAACGCGCGTTTCAAGCTCTGGCGGCTCTATAGCAATCGTTAAACCCCAACCAAATCGTGATTTAAGCCTGTCTTCTACGCCCTCAATTTCTTTTGGGTAGCGGTCAGAGGTTAAAATAATTTGCTGATTACCTTCTAATAATGCATTAAAGGTATGAAAAAATTCTTCTTGTGAGCGCTCTTTATTAGCAAAAAATTGAATATCATCAATCATTAGCGCATCTACACTACGGTAATAACGTTTAAATTCTTCAATGGCATTATTTTGTAGTGCTTTTACCATGTCTTGCACAAAACGCTCAGAATGCATGTAAACAATTTTAGCATCGGGCTTGTTAGCCATAATGCCATTACCTACTGCATGTAATAAGTGAGTTTTACCTAAGCCTGTGCCACCGTAAATAAATACTGGGTTAAAGGCAGAGCCAGGGTTATCTGCAACTTGTGTTGCAGCCGCTTTTGCTAGCTGGTTAGATTTACCCTCAACAAAGCTGTCAAAGGTATAGTTATCTTTTATATTAGATTTATAGCCTGATTTAGGCGCAGGCTCTACTGCTGCTTTTTGTTCTACAGGTTGCTGTTTAGCAGGTGCCTGTGAACTAGGTGATGCAGGGGCTTCAACACTTGGCGCCGCCGCTTGAGTATTTAGTAGTGGTTTACTACCTACATCAAAACGCAATTCGGGCGCTTCATCACCACAAATTTCTACCAGTAACTCATTAATACGGTTTAAATACTTTTCTCTTACCCAATCAAGAACAAAGCGATTAGGTGCGTAAATCGTTAAGGTATCTTCGGTACTTTCTGCTTGTAGTGGTCTTACCCACATACTGAATTGTTGCGAAGGCAACTCATCTTGCAATACATATAAACAACTTTGCCAAACCGACAGATACACAGTTAAACTCCCAGAGGTATAATTTTTATTCCCGCACATCAATAATGATTAAAAATCATGCATTTATTGCGTTCAATTGGCCAGCTACCCGACCCAAGACCGGGTATTATGAAGGCACTTTATCCACAAGTAAAAGATTGATTTTTATAAAATTGTTGATATCAGTGTATAAATATCTTAACAGACTGATTTATAGCGACTTTTATTTTAAAGCCTGATAACAGATCATAACAAAAACACACTGAGATCGCGAACCAATTTTACGATCTAAATGAGTTTTCCCATGCTTTTATTCACTTTTTAAACACCAGCTGTGGAAAACTTCTTAATTATGATGATCCTAGTTGATCACCCTACTTTATTACGATCCACATTCTTTTAGTCAGTCTCGGCCATTAATTCGCCTTTTTGCGTAAAAGCAGACCATTTTGCTTTAAAATTAATCCATAAATATCAAGCCAGCGTACAAAAAATGTAATAAACACGGTGTTTACAGCGCAATTATGATTGACTTTAAAGTGCTTAATCTATAATATCTCGCGCTCGCAATGGCACCTGTGCCAGGATCGCGACCTGCATAGGATGTTTTAACTTTAACCGATCGGATGAGATTGTTATGAAAAGAACTTTTCAACCTAGCGTTTTAAAACGCAAACGTGCACACGGCTTCCGTGCTCGCATGGCAACTGTAAATGGCCGTAAAGTATTAGCACGTCGCCGCGCTAAAGGCCGCAAAGTTCTTTCTGCTTAATATATAAGTGGAAGACTTTAGCTTTGGCAGGGAGTTACGTCTGTTAACTCCCTCGCATTACTCTCGCATATTTAACGAACCCGCTCGGGCTGCAACTCCTTTATTTACTCTTTTAGCTAAACCTAATGACCAAGATAAACCTAGGTTAGGACTCACTGTTGCAAAAAAACGTGTAAAAAAGGCATGCCAACGAAACCGTATTAAACGACTCGCTCGCGAAAGTTTTCGTTTAAATCAACACACCATCGATAATATCGATATTGTGCTTATGGTAAAAAGTGGTATTGATGAGCAGTCTAACGAAGAAATAACCAAACAACTTACAAAGCTGTGGCGTAAAATAAATGAACGCTGCAAACCTGGTGCGCCTAAACCACCACCTTTTAAAAAACGCCCAAACAAATCAGCTAAATCTAATAAACAAACCCGATAGCAATAGAATTGCAGGGTTAATTAGGGTATCTTTAGCTCACCTTTTAATCATGCGTTTAAAATCTCTAATTGAGCCTTTAAATACATGGTATCTATTCACTAAATATACGCAGGGGTATAAACACCATGAGGTTACTTAAACCACTTGTTGCTATTCCAAAGCGTTGTTTAGTGTTATTTATCCGCGGTTATCAAATGTGGATAAGCCCACTACTAGGCCCGCATTGTCGTTTTAATCCAAGCTGCTCTCATTACGCTATTCAAGCAATTAATTTGCATGGATTTGTAAAAGGGAGTTGGTTAGCACTTAAACGCATATTAAAATGCCATCCTTTACATTCAGGCGGAGAAGACCCCGTTCCTGAAAAATTAACCCGTATTAACCACCAACACGAGAAATAAGAGCTGTTATGGAATCGCAACGCACGTTTTTATTAATCGGTTTAATGTTAGTGTCGTTTTTATTATTTCAAGAATGGAATAATGACTACAACACTCCTAAAGCCGATCCTAGTGCCACTACACAAACACTAAACACAACGTCACCAGAGTCAGATGATTATATACCGTCATCGTCAGATTCAGGTTTACCTGCTTCGGCTACCGCTGCTAAGCGTTCAGTTATTGACATTACGACTGACGTTTTCAAAGTAAAAATAGACACCAAAGGCGGTGACATTGTTGAAGCAGACTTACTCCAATACGAAGAAGTAAAAGGTGAAGAAACACCATTTATGCTTCTAGGCGAGTTTGATGGCAATCAATACTTCTCACAAAGTGGTTTAATTGGTTTAAATGGCCCAGACGCATCAGCGAATGGTCGCCCTACTTACCAAGCAACGCAAAAAGCCTACACGCTAAGCGGTGATGAGCTACGTGTACCACTTACCTATGTAGATAGTAATGGCGTTAGCTTCACTAAAACATACGTATTTAAAAAAGGTCAATACGATGTAGGCCTAGAGTACACAGTAAATAATGCGACAAGTGCGCCAGTGCAAGTACAGCTATACACGCAAATTAAGCGTACCGTACAAGAAAAAGGCAGCTTAGTAGATCAAAACTATTTAGGTGCAGCTTACGGTACTGATGAAGAGTCGTACGAAAAATACAGCTTTTCAGATATGGCTGACAAAAACCTAAATAAAAACACCCAAGGCGGTTACGTTGCATTTATTCAGCATTACTTTGTAAGTGCATGGGTACCTAAGCAAGACGAAACACACACGCTTTACAGCTTAATTACTAAAAGTAATGCCGCTATTATTGGTACAAAAGCAGCGCCTATAAATGTACAAGCCGGCAGCGAGCAAACTCTTAATGCGACTTACTACATGGGTCCTAAAGAGTCAGATATTCTTGAAGCGATTCACCCAGATTTAGACTTAACTGTAGATTACGGTTGGTTATGGTTTATTTCGCAGCCTTTATTTGTACTTCTTAAATGGTTACACAGCATTTTAGGTAACTGGGGTGTCGCTATTATTGCCATCACTATTATCGTTAAATCGTTAATGTACCCACTGACTAAAGCGCAATACACGTCAATGGCTAAAATGCGTGCCCTTCAGCCAAAAATGGCTGCCCTAAAAGAAAAATATGGTGATGACCGTCAAAAGTTCGGCCAAGCTACTATGGAAATGTACAAAAAAGAAAAAGTTAACCCTATGGGTGGCTGTTTCCCTATTTTGCTACAAATGCCAATTTTCTTAGCGCTATTTTACGTATTCTTAGAATCGACAGAGCTGCGCCATGCAGAGTTCATTCTTTGGCTAACAGACCTTTCTACAAAAGACCCATACTACGTATTACCAATATTATTTGGTGCAAGTATGTTTGTGACGCAAAAACTACAACCAATGACGGTTACCGATCCAATGCAGCAAAAAATGATGACCTTTATGCCGGTTATCTTCTCTGTATTCTTCTTATGGTTCCCATCTGGTTTAGTACTTTACTGGTTAGTGTCTAACCTTATTTCTATTGTCCAGATGCTTATCATCTACCGTGGCATGGAAAAGCAAGGTATAAAAGTAAGAGGCTAGCTTAACGGCTACTCATATAAAGGCGACTTAGGTCGCCTTTTTTATTGCCTATTTTTTACCACAGCTATTCGCTACCAATAAATGCATAGGTTACAATAGCGCCATTAAAGTTACTCTCGTTGGCAAATAAATAGCATGATCAATCAAGACACAATTGCAGCACAAGCGACCGCTCCTGGGCGTGGTGGCGTAGGTATAATTCGGGTTTCTGGCAGCCTTGCTAAAAGCGTGGCCGAAAAAATAATAGGTAAAGTACCTAAGCTTCGCTATGCCGACTACGTTCCTTTTAAAAGTTTAAGCGGCGAGCAACTCGACCAAGGCATCGCTATTTATTTTGCAGGGCCAAATTCATTTACCGGCGAAGACGTACTTGAACTGCAAGGTCACGGCGGCCCAGTTGTACTCGACATGCTATTAAAAGAAATTAGCCAAATAGAAGGCGTTCGCTTAGCTAAGCCTGGTGAGTTTTCTGAGCGCGCCTTTATGAACGACAAGCTTGATTTAACCCAAGCAGAGGCTATTAGCGATTTAATTAATGCAACCTCAGAGCAAGCAGCTAAAAGCGCCCTACAGTCGCTACAAGGTGAGTTTTCTAAATACATTGAAACCCTAGTAGAAAAAGTTATTCATTTACGTATGTATGTAGAGGCAGCCATTGACTTCCCTGATGAGGAAATTGACTTTTTATCCGATGGCAAAGTGTCGGGCGATTTAGATGCCATTATCAGTCAATTACACACAGTAACGAGCCAAGCTAAGCAAGGCAGTATTATGCGCGAAGGTATGCGCGTTGTTATCGCAGGGCGCCCTAATGCGGGTAAATCAAGCCTACTTAATGCCCTAGCAGGCCGCGAAGCCGCCATAGTAACCGAAATAGCCGGTACTACTCGCGACGTACTACGTGAGCACATTCATATTGATGGTATGCCACTGCATATTATCGATACCGCAGGCCTACGTGAAAGCCCAGACCGCGTCGAACAAATAGGTATAGAGCGCGCGTGGGATGAAATAAATCAAGCTGATCGCGTGTTGTTTATGCTTGATGGCACCGACACCACCGACACCGACCCACACGCAATTTGGCCTGAGTTTATGGCAAAATTACCGCAAGGTATGGGTGTTACCGTTATCAGAAATAAAGCCGATTTATCGGGCGATGCAGTAGGTATGGATGAAAACCAACAATACCCAGTAATTAGTTTAAGCGCTAAAAATGCGCAAGGTATTGAGCTTGTACGCGACCACTTAAAAGCCTGTATTGGCTTTCAGGGCGCAACAGAAGGTGGATTTATGGCGCGTCGCCGCCATTTAGATGCACTTGAACATGCGGCCTATCACTTAGATACTGGTAAAACGCAGTTAGAAATGCACGTAGCCGGCGAAATATTAGCCGAAGAGCTACGCTTAACGCAGCAGTACTTAAACGAAATAACCGGTGAATTTACCTCAGACGACCTGCTAGGCAAAATATTTAGCTCGTTCTGTATTGGTAAATAACTCGCTAAAGCAGCATAAAATAACACTTACTTTAGGGCACATTAGTGCCCTTTTTTATGCCCGGTATAAAAATTTAAAAAGCTAAAATGGGGCTAAAATTAAATAAAAACGCGCCTGATTTTAGCGTATTCAACTCACCTCTTTAATCTCTTACGGTATAAAAATACACCACGTTAAGCGCGTAATTGGCGCTCTATATAGCTTAAAAAAGTACCAATATACCGCTAAAAAGTATCCTTAAGTAGATCGTTTTAACTACAGTTTATGAATTTATAAGCAAAAGTAACCGGTACTATCAAAGCCAACGCCCTCGTTTTTAATCGATCCACCAGCAAAACTCCTCGCTGAACTTGAAAAATAATAAGACTAATTAAAAAAGGTTATCCACAATCGCCTACTTTATGGCTAATAAAACAAAAATAGCGGCACATTTATAAGCTTAAACCGTCACGATCTATAAAAAAGCGTGGTTTATTACACTTATTTTCACTTTTTTAGGGCAGATCTGCTTAATCGGATCGTTTTTAAAAATTATTTTTGATCGCCTTTTTAAGTTATCAACAAGATTACTATCCACATTATGATCAACAACAGCTTAGCTATATAAAAACGTGGGCTGGTGGCCTCACTTATAATAAAAAATCAATGACTTAGTTTTATTTAGATCTACAAAACATACTAGTTAAGCAGAGCTTTCCCCAACCTTATCAACAACTTGATCAGAAGATTACATTTAAATAGTTTTTGTTAATTCATTTATATTCAATAACTTATATAAGCGATTACAACAAAGAGTAAAAACAACTCAAAAATAGTTATACAAAATTACAAAGGTTTTCTTTACTGCAAGGCTAACTCAGTTATCATAGCGGGCAAATAAGTAATGTGTGATCAGTTTAAATATGAGTTCTGTAAATATAATCGTTGGTAGTCAAATGGGATCTGCAGAATATGTAGCAGAACAACTATGTGATGAGTTAAATAACCAAGGTATAAGTGCTGAACTACATGATCAACCTAATTTATCTGATATTGATCAACACAATACAATCTGGCTTATATGCACATCGACCTATGGCGCGGGCGATTACCCCGACAACCTTTTACCATTTATTGAGCAGCTAAATCAGCAAAGTGACTTATCTGCAATTAAATATTCAGTCATTGGTTTAGGCGATACCAGCTACGACACCTATAACCTTGCTGGGCGTAATATAAATAGTTTAATGGCAAGCAAAGGCGCAACATGCATAGCGCCAAGGCTTGAATTAAATATTCTTGATGAGGCATTACCCGAAGATACCGCCCTAGAGTGGTTAGATTCGTGGATAGAGAAAACACAATTAAAGTAATGTGATCGATTAAAATGCATAAACAAAGTTACCCACAATTTACTAATAATTTAATAGCTTTTGTGGATAACCGCTGATCAAACTGCGTTTTTAAGCATGCTTATCCATGGGATAAGATCCAATCGATATTGGGCTGTGTATAAACCCCCTTTTTGATCAGAGCTTATTTGCCTGATGATCCGATCATATTAACACCTTTAGATCTGATCTAATTTTATGTTTTAAATGAATAAATAGAGCTTATCAACAGAAAACCCGATCACTAGTAGTAATAGTATTAAAAGATCTCTTTAAAAGATCCTTTATATTATAAGTGATCAGTGACTTAGATCTTGCCCACTGTTTAATCATTTATCTTCTGCTAATTTCTAGGTAGAATACGCTCCCTTTTGAAGTTTACTGGTTTGATTAAGTAGGATCCCATTAATGATTTTTCACGAAAAGTTTGACGTTATCGTAGTAGGTGGTGGACATGCAGGCACTGAAGCCTCATTGGCTGCTGCACGTATGGGGATGAATACCCTGCTGCTAACTCATAATATGGATACACTTGGTCAAATGTCTTGCAACCCTGCAATTGGTGGCATAGGCAAAGGCCATTTGGTTAAAGAAATTGATGCGCTAGGCGGTGCCATGGCACAAGCTATTGATAAAGGCGGTATTCAATTTCGTACCTTAAATTCTTCAAAGGGACCTGCTGTTCGTGCAACTCGAGCACAAGCTGATCGCGCTTTGTACAAAGCTGCAATTCAAAACACATTACAAAACCAAGAAAACCTAAAAATATTTCAACAATCGTGTGATGATCTTATCGTTGAAAACGACAAAGTTGTTGGCGTAGTAACCCAAATGGGATTACGTTTTAGCGCACCTAGTGTTGTATTAACCGTAGGTACTTTCTTAGGTGGCCAAATACATATTGGTTTAGAGAATTTTAAAGGTGGTCGTGCAGGCGATCCCCCTTCAATTGCACTTGCTGATCGTTTACGTGAATTACCTTTTAGAGTAGACCGTTTAAAAACAGGTACTCCACCACGTATTGATGCCCGTACAGTTGATTTTAGCAAGATGCAAGAACAACCAGGTGATGCGCCTACACCGGTATTTTCGTTTATTGGTAAACAAAGCGATCACCCACAGCAAATACCATGCTATATCACCTACACAAACGAAAAAACCCATGAGGTTATTCGTAACAATTTACATCGCTCGCCTATGTACTCTGGCGTAATTGAAGGTATAGGACCACGTTACTGCCCTTCAATAGAAGATAAAATTGTGCGCTTTGCTGATAAAGACAAGCACCAAATATTTGTAGAGCCTGAAGGTTTAACATCGTACGAGCTTTACCCAAACGGTATTTCAACCAGCTTACCTTTTGATGTGCAGTTACAAATTGTGCAATCGATAGATGGTTTTGAAAACGCACATATTTGTCGCCCTGGTTATGCTATTGAATATGATTTCTTTGACCCACGTGATTTAAAACAGTCATTAGAAACCAAATTTATAGACGGATTATTTTTTGCAGGCCAAATAAATGGTACTACTGGTTACGAAGAAGCCGGTTCACAAGGTTTAATTGCCGGCATGAACGCCGCTTTACAAGTACAAGGCAAAGATGCATGGACTCCACGTCGTGATGAAGCGTATGTGGGCGTACTAATAGACGACTTAGCGACGCTTGGTACAAAAGAACCGTACCGTATGTTTACTAGCCGTGCGGAATACCGTTTATTATTGCGTGAAGATAACGCTGATATTCGCTTAACAGAAAAAGGCCGTGAACTTGGTTTAGTTAACGATGAGCGCTGGCAGGCATTTAACGAAAAAATGGAAGTGATCGAAAAAGAGAAACAGCGTATTAAAGAAACCTGGATCCATAAAGATCATGCTGTGGTTGATCAAGTAAACGCCTTATTAAAAACACCGCTTACTCGTGAAGCAAGTTTAGAGGATCTACTTCGTCGTCCAGAAATTCGTTACGACGATTTAATGGCTATTGATGGGCTTGGATCTGAGTTTACAAACCAAGCTGCACTTGAACAAGTTGAGATCCATACTAAATACGCAGGCTACATTGCGCGCCAGCAAGATGAGATCAATAAACAGCTTCGTCATGAAGAAACCATTTTGCCTAAAGAGTTCGATTACTCAACGGTATCGGGTTTATCAAACGAGGTAGTTGCTAAGTTAACAGATGCGCGTCCAGACACTATTGGCCAAGCTTCTCGTATTTCTGGTATCACCCCAGCGGCGATTTCGCTATTATTAGTGTATCTGAAGAAGCAAGGCTTATTACGCAAAACTGCGTAATGGTAAAGGTAAACTGTGTTAAAGCAACAATTAACAACATTGTTAGCGCAAACTGATATTGCGCTAACCGAAAAACAACAACAGCAATTAGTTAAATACGTTGAGTTACTAAACAAATGGAACAAAGCGTATAATTTAACGTCTGTACGCTTACCAGAAGAAATGATGATTAAGCACATTATGGATAGCTTAGTTGTTGCACCTCATTTACCCGGTCATCATTATATTGATGTAGGCACAGGTCCTGGCTTACCAGGTATTGTATTAGCTATTGCACTACCTGATACGCAATTTGTATTGCTTGATAGCTTAGGCAAACGCGTTCGCTTTTTAATGCAAGTTAAACACGAGCTCGGGCTAAATAATGTCACCCCTGTGCAGTCAAGAGTTGAAGAATATCAACCAAGTGTTAAATTAGATGGCGTACTAAGTCGTGCGTTTGCTTCACTGCAAGATATGGTTGATTGGTGTTCACACTTAATTGATCACTCAGGCAAATTTATAGCGCTTAAAGGTGTGTTTCCTAGTGAAGAGCTAGAATCGCTTCCTGAGGGTGTAAAATTTGAAGATAAAATCTCGCTAGTAGTGCCTGAGCTTGATGCACAACGACATTTAATTATTCTTTCTAAAGACTAGGGATCAGAGACATAGTGGCAAAAGTCATCGCATTAGCAAATCAAAAAGGCGGCGTTGGTAAAACAACAACGGCTGTTAATCTCGCTGCATCTATGGCTGCAACGAAGCGTAAAGTGCTGTTAATAGATCTCGACCCCCAAGGCAACGCTACGATGGGTAGCGGTGTAGACAAATACGGCGATGTCGCCACCATTTACGATTTACTCATTGAAGAAAAGCCTATGGATGAAGTGATAATCACTGAAACCTCGGGTGAGTATCATATGATAGCGGCCAACGGCGATGTAACCGCAGCCGAAGTAAAGTTAATGGAATTGTTTGCACGCGAAGTACGTCTTCGTAATGCGCTTGAAAAAATACAAGATAAATACGAATTTATTTTTATCGACTGCCCGCCTTCACTAAATATGTTAACAGTAAACGCCATGGCTGCTGCTGATTCTATTTTAGTACCAATGCAATGTGAATATTATGCGCTTGAAGGGTTAACCGCATTAATGGACACTATTACGCAACTTGCAAAGTTAGTTAACCCTAACTTACAAATTGAAGGCATTCTTCGTACTATGTACGATCCGCGCAATCGATTAGCAAATGATGTATCAGAACAATTAAAACAACATTTTGGCGATAAAGTATACCGCACCGTGATCCCACGTAATGTGCGTCTTGCCGAGGCACCTAGTTTTGGTGCACCAGCAATGTACTACGACCGCGCATCAAGTGGCGCAAAAGCCTACTTAGCACTTGCGGGCGAAATGCTACGCAGAAAAGAAAAAACAGCGCCGGTAGTCGCCTAACTTTAAGGTAAAAAAATAACATGTCTGCTAAAAAACGAGGTTTAGGCCGAGGACTCGATGCCCTTTTAAGTTCATCAAAACCAGCGCCGAGCTCAAGCAAGGAACAAGACACAGTAAATGTGACTGAAGCTGTACAAACTGCAGCACAGCCCGTTGCGAATGAATTGCAAAAGCTGCCTATTGAGTTTTTACACTCAGGAAAATACCAGCCTCGTAAAGATATGTCTGAAGAAGCGCTTGAGGAGTTAGCAAGCTCTATCCGCTCTCAAGGCATTATTCAGCCAATTGTGGTGCGCCCAGTTGCAGAAAATAGCTTTGAAATAATAGCCGGTGAGCGCCGTTGGCGTGCTGCACAAATAGCAAAGCTTGAAAGCGTACCTTGTATTGTAAAAGATGTGCCAGATGAAGCCGCCGTTGCTATTGCGCTGATAGAAAATATTCAACGTGAAGATTTAAACGCAATGGAAGAAGCTATCGCTTTAAACAGATTATTGAATGAATTTGAATTAACGCACCAGCAAGTTGCCGATGCGGTGGGTAAATCGCGCACTACCGTGACCAATTTACTACGATTAAACAATTTAAATAGTGATGTTAAAATTCTGTTAGAGCATGGCGACATAGAAATGGGCCACGCACGCTGTTTATTAGCACTTGAAGGTGAAGCACAATCTGACGCTGCAAGATTAGCCGTAGCTAAAGCGCTAACTGTTCGCGAAACCGAAAAGTTAGTACGCTCAATTTTAGAGCCGGTTGCTGCTAAAGAAGCACCAGAAAAAGACCCAGATGTTAAGCGTTTAGAGCAAAAATTAGCCGACAACTTAGGGGCTAAAGTAGAAATAAATTATAACGCGAAAGGCAAAGGTAAGTTGGTTATTTCTTACACCAATTTAGATGAGCTTGATGGCATTTTAAATCGTATAAATCACAGCAATACCGACCATTAAAATTTTACATGTCCGATAAGAGACATTTGTAGCTATTTTGTGTTACAAAGCGTCTACTCAAGTTGCAAAACTGGTAGGATTAAGTATAATTTCGCCAGTTTTCACACCCTAACAATTAGAACGCCATAAAGGTTAACTAAACGTGACTAATAAGTTAGCAAGACCTTATAGGCTTGCCGCATTTAAATTAATTTGTCTTCAGGGTATCGTAGCACTTGTAGCTGCAGTAATTATTTTTGTTGGTTGGGGAGTAAACGCCAGCGTATCAGCACTTGCCGGTAGCAGCGTAGCAATACTTCCCCACCTAGTATTTGCGCTTTATGCATTCAGATATATGGGTGCAAGCAAAGCAAATCAAGCGTATACCTCGTTAAAACGCGGTAACGGATTAAAATTTATGCTAACAATCGTATTGTTTGCACTGATACTCAAGTCAACCACGGTCGTTTTAGTGCCGTTTTTTTGTGTTTACGTATTTGTGCTCTTTACTGGATTGTTTGCACCCGTTTTTTTTAAACATTAACTTTTGGGATATAACATGGCTGCAGAAGAAGTTACTATATCAAGCCATATCCAGCATCACTTAACAAACGCTAAGATGTGTATGACCGACTCAGGTCTTGCCTTCAACAAAGCGTGTGCAGACAGTGGTTTCTGGACATGGAATATAGATACCCTCGCATGGTCAATCGGACTTGGTCTATTATTTTTATGGACCTTCCGAAGCGCCGCAAAGAAAGCTCACACCGGAGTACCGGGTAAATTTCAATGTTTTATTGAAATGATTGTTGAGTTCGTTGGTGACAACGTACGTGACACTTACCACGGTAAAAGCAAATTAATTGCTCCATTAGCCTTAACAATTTTTGTTTGGGTGTTCTTAATGAACTTAATGGATTTAATCCCAGTTGATTTCTTACCTGCACTTGCTGGTTTTGTTGGTGAACAAGCCTTTGGCATGGACTCACACGACGTTTACATGAAAATTGTACCTACCACAGACATAAACTTAACCGCTGCATTAGCATTGGGTGTGTTTATTCTGATGATTGGTTACTCTATTAAAATTAAAGGGGTTGGTGGCTTCATTAAAGAGCTTACACTTCACCCGTTTAGCTCTAATAGCAAAGTGGCTATGATTTTCTTAATTCCTTGTAATTTATTACTAGAAACAATCGCTCTAGTGTCTAAGCCTTTCTCGTTAGCACTGCGTTTATTCGGTAACTTATACGCTGGTGAATTGATATTCATACTTATCGGCGCAGTTGGTTTAATGCAACTTCCGTTGCACTTTGTTTGGGCTGTATTCCATATCTTAGTAATCGTGTTACAAGCATTCGTATTTATGATGCTAACCATTGTTTACCTAAGCATGGCAAGTTCAGACAATCACTAATTTATACACTTTTTATATTTAACTTTAACAATTGAAACTTTGGAGAAAAAAATGGAACTAGTATTAGGTCTTAAGTACATCGCAGTTGCTTTACTTATCGGCTTCGGTGCAATCGGTACTGCTATCGGCTTCGGTAACATGGGTGGTAAATTCCTAGAAGCATGTGCGCGTCAGCCTGAACTTGCACCTTCATTACAAGTTAAGATGTTCATCCTAGCTGGTCTAATCGATGCGGTAGCAATGATCGGTGTTGGTATCGCAATGGTAATCCTGTTCGTACTTTAATTTTATTTTTTGAACAGCTTACTATTTTAAGGAGGAGCGGTCGTGAACATAACAGCCACTCTTATCGGTGAATTAATTGCGTTTACGGTGTTTGTACTATTTTGTATGAAATATGTATGGCCACCACTTAATGATGCAATTGAGTCTCGCCAGAAGAAAATTGAAGATGGTTTAGCTGCCTCTGATAGAGCCGAAAAAGACTTAGAACTTGCGCAACAAAAAGCTGCAGAACAGCTTAAAGATGCAAAAGCTCAAGCGGCTGATATCATTGAACAAGCTAAAAAGCGTGCCGTGCTTATTGTTGACGAAGAAACTGTTCGTGGACAAGAAGAGCGTGAAAAAATTATTGCTCAAGGGCACTCTGAAATTGAATCAGAGCGTAACCGTGTAACAGAAGAGCTACGTAAGCAAGTAGCAACTCTGGCAGTGGTTGGCGCTGAAAGAATTTTAGAGCGTGAAATCAATCAAGCCGCACATAGTGACATCGTTGAAAAACTTGTCGCTGAGCTGTAATTAGGAGGGTATGAGCATGTCTGAATTGACTACTATCGCTCGCCCATACGCTAAAGCGGCTTTTGAACTTGCCGTTGAAAAAGGCACGATTGAAAGCTGGAATGACATGTTGTTTTTTGCAGGCGAAGTTGCCAGCAATGAACAAGCATCAGCCATTCTAGCTGGATTGCCTACTGCTACTGCACAAGCTGAGTTATTTATTAACTTATGTGCTGAGCAGCTCAACGAACAAGGTCAGAACCTAGTTAAGGTGATGGCTGAAAATGGACGTTTGATTGCACTGCCTGAGGTTGCTCAGTTATTCGCTGCGTTTAAAGCAGAGTATGACAAAGAAATCGACGTAGATGTGATTTCGGCAACCCCTCTTGCTGCAGCGCAGCAAGAGTCATTGGTAGCGACACTTGAAAAACGTTTCGCACGCAAAGTTAAGCTGAATTGTAGTGAAGACGCTGCAGTTGTTGGCGGCCTTATTATTAAGGCGGGTGACACTGTAATCGACGGCTCAGTACGCGGTAAATTAAACCGCTTAGCCACAACACTACAATCGTAATTGGGAAAAAGAGCATGCAACTTAATTCCACTGAAATTTCAGATCTGATCAAACAACGTATTGAGCAGTTCGAAGTTGTAAGTGAAGCTCGTAACGAAGGTACTATCGTATCTGTTACTGACGGTATCATCCGCATCCACGGTCTAGCTGACTGTATGCAAGGTGAGATGATTGAGCTTCCAGGCAACCGTTATGCTATCGCACTAAACCTTGAGCGTGACTCAATTGGTGCAGTAGTTATGGGTCCTTACGCTGACCTTACTGAAGGCGTAAAAGTATACACAACTGGTCGTATCTTAGAAGTTCCTGTTGGTGCTGGCTTACTTGGTCGTGTTGTAAACACACTAGGTGCTCCTATCGACGGTAAAGGCGCTTTAGATAACGACGGTTTTGAACCTGTAGAAAAAATTGCACCAGGTGTAATCGAGCGTCAATCTGTAGATGAGCCAGTTCAAACTGGTTACAAATCTATTGATGCGATGATTCCAGTTGGTCGTGGTCAGCGTGAGCTTGTAATCGGTGACCGCCAAACAGGTAAAACTGCACTAGCAATCGATGCAATCATCAACCAAAAGAACACAGGCGTTAAGTGTGTGTACGTAGCGGTTGGCCAAAAAGCATCTACTATTGCTAACGTAGTACGTAAATTAGAAGAGCACGGTGCACTTGCAAATACTATCGTAGTTGTAGCATCTGCTTCTGAGTCTGCGGCACTTCAGTACTTAGCACCGTTCTCGGGCTGTACTATGGGTGAATACTTCCGTGACCGTGGTGAAAACGCATTAATCGTATATGATGATTTATCTAAGCAAGCTGTTGCTTACCGTCAAATCTCATTACTACTTAAGCGTCCACCAGGTCGTGAAGCATACCCAGGTGACGTATTCTACCTTCACTCGCGTCTTTTAGAGCGTGCATCGCGTGTAAACGCTGATTACGTTGAAAAGTTCACTAACGGTGAAGTGAAAGGACAAACTGGTTCATTGACGGCATTGCCAATCATTGAAACTCAAGGCGGCGACGTTTCTGCGTTCGTACCGACAAACGTTATCTCTATCACCGATGGTCAGATCTTCTTAGAAACTGACTTATTCAACTCAGGTATCCGTCCGGCAGTAAATGCTGGTATCTCGGTATCGCGTGTTGGTGGTGCTGCACAAACTAAAATCGTTAAGAAACTAGGTGGCGGTATCCGTCTAGCCCTAGCTCAGTACCGTGAATTAGCTGCGTTCTCGCAGTTCGCGTCTGACCTTGATGATGCAACTCGTGCTCAACTTGAGCATGGTGAGCGTGTAACAGAGCTAATGAAGCAGAAACAGTACGCACCAATGTCTGTTGCTGAAATGTCTTTGTCGTTATTTGCAGCTGAGAAAGGTTATCTTAAAGATATCGAAATCTCTAAAATTATGGATTTCGAAGCAGCTTTACTTTCTTATGCAAGTAGCACATACGCAGAGCTTGTGGCTCAAATCAATGAAACTGGTAACTACAACGCCGAGATCGAAGCGCAGCTTAAAGAACTTCTTGAGAAGTTCAAGTCTACGCAAACTTGGTAATTTAGTTATTAATGGTGCGCTTTAGTTTACTAAAGCACACCTTGATTCGGAGAGAGAGTCATGGCCAGCGGAAAAGAGATTAAAAGCAAGATCGGGAGTATTAAAAATACTCAAAAGATCACTAGCGCAATGGAAATGGTTGCTGCGTCTAAAATGAAAAAGGCGCAAGAACGAGTGGCTTCAAGCCGTCCATACGCTGACAAATTACGCAAAGTAATTGGTCGTGTTGCTCAAGCAAATCTTGATTTTACTCACCCGTTCTTAGAAGAACGTGAAGTAAAACGAGTTGGTTATATTGTTATCTCTACAGACCGTGGTCTATGTGGTGGCTTAAACTCAAATGAGTTTAAAAAAGTTGCATTAGACATCAAAGCGTGGAAAGAAAAAGGTGTGGACGCTGAGTTTGCAACTTTAGGTAGCAAAGCTGCTAGTTTCTTTCAACGTTTTGGCGGTCAAGTGCTTGCTAAAAAAGCAGGCCTTGGAGATAAGCCTTCAGTACAAGACGTAATTGGTCCTGTAAAAATTATGCTAGATGCATTCTCAGAAGGTAAAATTGACCGTTTATTCCTGGTATATAACAACTTCGTTAATACCATGAAGCAAGAACCAACAATTGACCAGTTACTCCCTTTGCCAAAAGCTGAAGAAGAAGTATCTGCCCACACATGGGACTACTTATACGAGCCAGGCCCAGACGCTATATTAGAGTCTTTGCTTGTACGCTTTGTTGAGTCTCAGGTATACCAAGGTGTGGTTGAGAACGCTGCCTCTGAACAGGCTGCCCGTATGGTTGCAATGAAAGCTGCAACAGATAATGCCGGCGACCTTATGGATGAGTTACAGCTTGTTTATAACAAGGCCCGCCAAGCGGCAATCACACAAGAAATTAGTGAGATTGTTTCTGGTTCAGCCGCAGTTTAATGCTTCAGGCAAAGATTAACGAGAGGAATAGACATGAGTTTAGGTAAGGTCGTCCAAATTATCGGTGCCGTTGTGGATATTGAGTTTTCTCAAGACAACGTGCCAGCCGTATATGACGCGCTAAAAGTAACAGATGGCGATTTAGCTGGTTTGACTTTAGAAGTTCAACAACAGCTAGGTGGCGGTGTTGTTCGTACTATCGCACTAGGTACTACTGACGGTTTACGTCGTGGCGCAGCGGTAGAAAATACAGGTGAAGCGATTCAAGTTCCAGTTGGTAAAGCAACGCTTGGTCGTATCATGAACGTACTTGGTGAGCCAATCGATGAAGCTGGCCCAATCGGCGAAGAAGACCGTATGTCTATTCACCGTGCAGCGCCTTCATACGAAGAGCAATCAAGTTCAGTAGAACTTTTAGAAACTGGTATCAAGGTAATCGACCTTGTATGTCCATTTGCTAAAGGTGGTAAAGTTGGTTTATTCGGTGGTGCCGGTGTAGGTAAAACCGTAAACATGATGGAACTTATCCGTAACATCGCAATCGAGCACAGCGGCTACTCAGTATTCGCAGGTGTTGGTGAGCGTACTCGTGAGGGTAACGATTTCTACCATGAGATGAACGATTCAAACGTACTTGATAAAGTATCGCTTGTATACGGTCAGATGAACGAGCCTCCTGGTAACCGTTTACGCGTAGCGTTAACTGGTCTTACTATGGCTGAGAAGTTCCGTGACGAAGGTCGCGATGTACTTTTCTTCGTAGATAACATCTACCGTTACACGCTTGCTGGTACAGAAGTATCTGCACTTCTTGGTCGTATGCCATCAGCGGTAGGTTACCAGCCTACACTTGCTGAAGAAATGGGTGTACTTCAAGAGCGTATCGCTTCAACGAAGACAGGTTCAATTACATCAATCCAAGCGGTATACGTACCTGCGGATGATTTAACGGATCCATCTCCAGCAACTACCTTTGCTCACTTAGATGCAACAGTAGTACTTTCACGTGATATCGCATCACTTGGTATCTACCCAGCGGTAGACCCACTTGATTCATCTTCACGTCAACTTGACCCATTAGTAATTGGTCAAGAGCACTACGATACAGCACGTGGCGTTCAAACAGTTCTTCAGCGTTACAAAGAACTTAAAGACATCATTGCTATCCTAGGTATGGACGAGCTTTCTGACGAAGATAAGCAACTTGTATCTCGTGCACGTAAAATCCAGCGTTTCCTATCTCAGCCATTCTTCGTGGCAGAGGTATTTACAGGTGCGCCAGGTAAATACGTTTCACTAAAAGACACAATTGCTGGCTTTAAAGGCATTCTAAGCGGTGAATTTGATGACCTTCCAGAGCAAGCGTTCTACATGGTTGGCTCTATCGAAGAAGCTCAAGAAAAAGCTAAAAGCATGTAATTAGGAGGGTAGTATGGCAGCTATGACTGTACATCTTGACGTAGTAAGCGCAGAGCAGAGCTTGTTCTCTGGTCTAGTTGAATCGATTCAAGTATCTGGTAGTGAAGGTGAGCTTGGTGTTAATGCCGGTCACGCCCCACTACTAACTGCCCTTAAACCTGGTATGGTACGTTTAGTTAAGCAACATGGTGAAGAAGAACTGATCTATATTGCTGGCGGTACACTAGAAGTTCAACCGAACATAGTAACCGTACTTGCTGATACAGCTGTTCGTGGTGAAGACCTAGACGAGCAAGCCGCAGAGCAAGCTAAGCGTGACGCAGAAAGCCAAATGGCTAATGCGTCAGCAGCTGAATTTGATTATCAAAAAGCAGCTATGCAACTAGCAGAAGCTATTGCACAACTTCGCGTAATTCAGCAATTACGTAAAAAGTAAGCCTATCCGGTTTTTAAAAGCCCACATTATGTGGGCTTTTTTGTGCCTGTATTTTGGCTTTGCACTTATATCGGTTAGCAAAGCTGGTTACAATAAGTGTAATTATTATGAATAGTTTGTTTATCATAGATTCAGTCATAATTTTTTATAATACGGCTGAGTATGTATACATGGAGTGACATGCGTAATCTAGTTAAGCTACTTTCATTAACTCCTCACTAAAACAACGGAAAAAGGAAATTGTTTTAATGGCTCTAACAACAGTAATTCTTGCTGCGGGTAAAGGTACTCGTATGCGCTCTGCTCTACCAAAAGTACTGCATAAAGTGGCAGGTAAACCTATGGTGCAGCATGTTATAGATAACGCAAAGGCACTTGGTGCAACCACCACTAATTTAGTTTACGGGCATGGCGGCGAACTATTACAACAACAACTTGCCGATAATGACGTAAACTGGGTACTGCAAGCAGAACAACTTGGTACTGGCCACGCAGTAGCACAAGCAAGCCCTCATATTAATGATGACGACACTGTACTTGTTTTATACGGCGATGTACCCCTTACAAAACAGTCAACTCTTGAGCGCTTATTAGCTGCAACCCCTGAAAATGGTTTAGCAGTACTCACAGTAACCTTGGCTAACCCAAATGGCTATGGCCGTATGCTACGAGAAGATGGCAAGCTTGTAGGTATTATTGAGCAAAAAGATGCAAGCGCTGAGCAGCTACTTATCAGCGAAGTAAACACCGGCATTATGGCGGTTAACGGCAAGCTTTTAAAAACATGGTTAGGCAATCTATCTAACAATAATGCGCAAGGCGAATACTACCTTACAGATATTGTTGCTATGGCGCACAGTGAAGGTGTAGAAATCACCTCAGCACAGCCCGATCATGCAATGGAAGTTGAAGGCGCAAACAACCGCGTACAACTTGCAGGCCTAGAGTGTGCTTATCAAGCATGGCAAGCAGAAGAGTTAATGTTAAATGGTGCCACCCTAGCCGACCCTGCCCGTATTGATGTACGTGGCAATGTTAAAACAGGCGAAGACGTATTAATTGATATAAACGTTATTTTTGAAGGTAATGTAACCCTTGGCAATAACGTACAAATAGGCCCTAACTGTGTACTTAAAAACTGTACCATAGGCGATAACGTTGTAATAAAAGCGAATACTCTAATTGAAGATGCAAGCGTAGCAGCTAAATGTACGCTAGGCCCATATGCTCGCCTGCGCCCTGGTGCGGTAATGGAAGAAGACTCGCACATTGGTAACTTCGTAGAGATGAAAAAAACCCGCTTAGGTAAAGGCTCTAAAGCAAACCACTTAAGTTACTTAGGCGATGCTGAAATTGGTGAAAAAGTGAATATAGGCGCAGGTACTATTACCTGTAACTACGATGGAGTTAATAAAGCAAAAACCATTATTGGTGATAACGCCTTTATTGGTTCTAACTCATCGCTTGTTGCCCCAGTAAACATTGGTGCAACAGCAACTGTAGGTGCAGGCTCTGTGATCACCAGTACCGTTGAAGATGAGCAGCTTGCAATAGCACGTTCTAAACAGCGTAATTTAACGGGCTGGAAACGCCCGGTTAAAAAATAATTATAAAAGGCTACTTAGGTAGCCTTTTTTATTTCAGTTGAAGTTTAAACTGTTCTTTATAGCGTCTAGATAAGTTAAGCATCTTACCTGTAGTTAGTTTTATTTCACTATCGCCAGTAGGTAGCGGTGTAATAGACTCTATTCTATCAAGGTTTACGCCATGGCTGCGATGGACTCTGCAAAAGCCTTTATCTTCTAGTTGCTCACTTAGTGCTGTAAGGGTCGTTCTTAAAGGGTAAATAGATGTGCCAATATACAAGTTTACATAGTTGCCCGATGATTCAAGCCAATCAACATCATCTATTTTTACAATAAACTCTTTACCATGCTTTTTTACAAGCAACCGGTTTAGACTGGGTGTGGCTTGTTGCTCGCTTTCTTCTATAGAAGATGCCTCCCCAATTAATTGCTGAACGACATATTGATATACTTTTATGAGCGCAATAAAAAATATAAAGCTTATAGCATCCTTTTGATATTCGTATATTAATTCAAACCAACTCAAACCAAAATCATAAGAGCGACCCCAAGCTAAATATACAAGCTTGCGACTGCCTACCATAATAGCAATATGTAACATGCTAAATACAATTGAAGCGCCAAAATACATACCCATTGAAGCAGGTATTTTATGCCATTTAAAAGGTGTGTTATTCAAAAACCAAATTAAAGCCGGAAACATAAGCAAAGATCCTAGCGCGCTTGAATACTCCCATACAAATGGCTCCCAAATTAAAAATGGTAAATCTCCTGATCTTTTTACCTCCATAATTTGGGTTGTAGCATTTACGGTATTATTAATTAATACGTAAGCACACAGTAATACTGATGCGTATAAGGTTTGAAAACGCTGAAAGTGTTGTAGGTTCATAGTATGTGCTTATATTTATGTGGTGAGTTTATCCCTAAATACCACCGTTTATCACTATTGCCTGTAATATAAGCACTTATGAATAGTTTTTGCGAGTCGTTTCAGTCTTACTAGTACCAATAGACATACATTGGTTTTAGCATGAATAAACAATTACACGTAACAAACCGTCATTACTTTCTTGATTGGCTGAGAGTCATTGCGTTTGCTGTACTTATTTTTTATCACATTGGCATGTTGTACAGCGAAAACTGGGGCTTTCACTTTAAAAGTACTTATATATCTCACTACGTAGAGTATTTTTTATTGGTGTTTGCTCCTTGGAGAATGCTACTGATTTGGTTTATATCTGGAGTAGCACTTCGCTTTATGCTCGATAAAGTGAGAGGTGTTAAATCAAATGCGTTATTTGTTTTAAATCGCTCTATTTTTATATTACTACCTTTGCTGGTGGGGTTATGGCTAATAGTTCCCTTTCAGTTGTATGCAGAAATGTCGCAAAAGAGCGTAATAGACATAACGTATTGGCAGTTCTACTTAGCATTTTTAGATATTAATAATGAGATGTTTGCCAATTACCAGTCTGGGGTATGGCCGCACGTAGATGTAAATCATTTATGGTATTTACGCTCTCTTTGGCAGTTCATGCTTATCATTATTTTATTTTCACTATTCATGAAGCTCCCTTTTTTTACGCCTTTACCCAAGTTAGGTAAAGTGAGGCTGCCATTACTGGTAAGCTTATTAGTCATAGCCATGTTGCTTACACATAACTACTTAGAAGGAGATGCTGTAAGGGAGGCTAACGGCTTTATATTTCTATTTATAGGGTTTCTGTTAGCCAAACACAATTATTTTTGGGCGAGCCTAAAACACTATTTTTGGGTGTTATGTGTAAGCTTTACCCTGCTGTGTATATACATATTAATGGCTTACCAAAACGTATTTGATTTACCTAGTTATATTTTTACTACTATATACAATATTCAAAGAGTATTGGGAGTGCTTACCATGCTTGCACTCGCACAGCATTTTTTAAACTTTAAAACTAATTACTTAAAAACATTTAATAGCTGGGTGTTCCCTTTTTATTTATTGCACCAAAGTGTACTCATAATCCTATGTTTTGTTTTGCAGCCTTTAGAGGTAGGTTCTTTTATTGAACCACTCTTGGTTGTTATTGGTACATGGTGTATTTGCGCGGTTATTACGTTAATAGTGACACGTATTGATATTTTAAGGCCCTTAATAGGTGTTAAAACTCAAAATAGCTATATCAAGCCTTATAAATTATTAGGTTATACAGTAAGCCTTATTCTTGTGTGCCCCTTAGCATTTAAACTCGTTTTTTAAGTTAAAAAAGCTTTATTAAAAGTGCCATAGCTTTGTCATACCTGTGTGTTGTTATTTTGCTCAACACCACACTAAGGAAAATAACAATGTTAAAAAGGTCACTTATAGCACTTTCACTCATATCAATATTAACGGGTTGCTCACTAGATGGAGATGACGGCCAAGACGGCACGCAAGGTATCCAAGGGGAGCAAGGCACAGCGGGTCAAAATGGTACTAACGGCACTAATGCAAACTCTGCGTTAAATATAAGTTTAGTAGGCCGCGCTGTACTTAATGCCCAAAGCCCCGAAGGTGCAGCCGAAATAGTTGCTTATCAAGCATCTAAAAAGTGGATATACGCCATTAATAGCTCTGGTGATGAAGCCGTTGTTAATATTATAC
>NZ_AUTO01000157.1:0-1936 GCF_000498055.1 Pseudoalteromonas sp. TB51 | reverse complement strand
ATACGGCGGCCCTTGTTCAAGATAACGAAGGGATAGTGAGTGCAACTAACCTAACATCAACCATTACCCTTACCTTAAACGACAACGCCCCAGGCGATGCAAACAGCATAGCAATAGATGAAAACAACCAAATGCTAGCTGTGGCTATGGCTGCTAAAAATGTGGGCGAAGCGGGTCAAATTGCATTTTACGACATAAGCGGCGATACACCCGCCTTCATAAAAAATGTACCAGCAGGCTTTTTGCCAGACATGGTGACTTTTAACCACGACGGTACAAAAGTAGTTGTAGCCAATGAAGGTGAACCTAATGGCGATTACAGTATCGACCCAGAAGGCTCTGTAAGCATAATTAATATAGTAGAAGGTGTAGTAGCTGATACGGCAACTAATATTGACTTTACTACTTACAATAGTCAGCAAGCTGAACTTGAGTCTGATGGATTTGTGTTTGCTAACCCTACAGGGCGCACTATTAACGGAAATGTAATAAATACGACAGTAGCTATGGATTTAGAGCCTGAGTACGTCAGCATTTCTAAAGATAACAAATATGCCTACGTATCAATTCAAGAAAATAACGGTCTCGCTATTATTAACCTAGAAGATAATAGCGTAGAGCTAAAAGCGCTAGGCTTTAAAGACTGGTCAGATTTACAAATAGATGCCTCAGATAAAGACGGCGGTGTTAACTTTAAATCGTACCCAGGCCTTTATGGTATGTATCAGCCAGATACAATCTCAAGCTTTAGCTGGAAAGGCGCAAACTTTATAGTATCGGCAAATGAAGGTGATGCACGCGAGTACTTCTTTGATGTAACAGATGAAGCAGACTGCGCAGAAAAGGGCGGTCTAGATTACGATGAAGATGATGGCTGTCTTGCCTATATAGATGAAAGCCGTGTTGAAGATTTAACGCTTGCAGCTAATTTTGACTACTTAAATAACGACGATGACGATATAGGCCGCTTGAAGGTAAGCACTGTAAAAGGTGATACGAATGACGACGGTCAATACGAATCGCTTTATGCCTATGGTGCACGCTCATTTACTATTTGGGACAGTAATGGGCTGGTGGTATTTGACTCAGGCGATGACATAGGTCGTATTACCGCATCGGTTCATGGTGAAGCCTTTAATAACAATGAAGATGAAAACGAAGGTGACACACGCTCAGATGATAAAGGCGCAGAACCCGAAGCGCTAACAATAGGTACGATAGACGAACGCACTTTTGCCTTTATAGGTCTTGAGCGCATGGGCGGGATTATGGTTTACGATATTACCAACCCTTACGATGTGCAATTTGAAGATTACTTTTATAACCGTGGTGTAATAGAAGGGGCAGATATAACCGGCGACCTTGCACCCGAAGGCATGGTGTTTGTACCTGCCGAACAAAGTGCGACAGGCGAGCCACTGCTTATAATCGGTAATGAGATCTCAGGTTCTATAGCTGTATGGCAAATTGCAGCAAATTAAAACCAACAAAGCAGTACAGCGATTACTAAATGTACTGCTTTTTCTAACGCGCAATTATTAGCTGTAAAATAGCGACTTAACATGCGCGTTTTTTAATCTAAAATCAGCCTGCAGGCCTTTATTTGTATGCGTTTCATACTAAATTCATTTATTTGTCAAAAAGCTGAAATAAAACATTGACCCCCGCTCGAATCTCCCTATAATGCGACCCCACTGAGACGGGAAACGCTGAAGCATAGCAAGGCAGAACGGCTCAGAGAGTTAAGTAAGGCTTCGGTTTTAAATCTTCTAAAAAGAAAGTTTAAAATTAAGTGTTGACTCGAAAAATAAAGGATGTATTATACGCATCCCTAGCGACAACGTCGCAACGTTCTTTAACAATATAAAGCAATCATCTGTGTGGGCACTCGTACAGATTGAGTTCTAACAGCCAAGCTACTTAGGTAGTGAGGCAA
>NZ_AUTO01000156.1:0-8426 GCF_000498055.1 Pseudoalteromonas sp. TB51 | reverse complement strand
ATCAATTTTTTTAGAGCCACCACCAATACCACCTGCATAACCACCAACGGTTGCTCGCGCAGCGGCTTTTTTACTTTGCCCTGCAGAGGGTTTAAATTCTGCCAACGTGTTCCACGCACCACAGCGACACTGACCTTGCCAACGTTGGTAGTTCATACCACACTCTGTACAAACAAATTCTACTTTTGCCGCCTTAGCCATTTATAACCTTACCTACTATTCTTTAATTTAAAATGCATACATTTAGTTGTTTATTTTATCATGGGGAGAACGACATAGCAGCGCTACATTGCTAAAGCCACTCTAGGATCTATATTAGAAACAAACACATGTAATTTTCTCTTTTACTTTAAGTTAGGGCATACTTATTGCTTTTAAATACTTTAAAGTAACTTGCCAACAAATTGGCATTTAACACATAATAACAAGAGTTAAACTGTACTTACACGAAAAATCGTACCTATATTAATAACATAGCACGATGTTACGTTTATTGAATTTTTCAAATAAATGGACTTTACAGTATACCTACTTTTCAATTAGACGGTGACGATTTATAAATGGCTGAAGACATACTGCTCAAACACGAAGACCTCGTAAATGAGCTAAAAACCTATTTAGGTAACGCAAAGTTCGACCTAATTTTTAAATCTAAAACGGCAGGTTTAACAAAGCCTGAGCAGTTTTTAATGAAAATGGAAATGTCGCGCCTATCTCAGCCAGTTGCCCGTTTTGTTGACCTGCGAGGCTTAGTAACAGGCCAAGTTCGCCCGTATGAGCACAATGGTAAACAACACTTTATGGATGACACCGCCATAGAAGTATTTGAGGCAGCCTTAAAACAACNCTATACTTTAGCGGTATACGAAGCGGTAATGAATACCGAAAACAACCATCGCGTACTACAAAAACAAGCACAAGAGCAAAGTGATACACAAGTTGAAAACGACACTCTGACTACTAGCGTAATAAAATTTGCCTCTTATGAAAGCCGCTCTGAGGAGCGAATGAACTACTCGATTAAAGTTAAAATTGAGTACAACGATAAGAAAAACATTGCCGCTAGTACCTCAGATATCTCTTTGAGTGGTTGTAAAATTAAACTTCCTACCCGCCAAATTATAAAAAAAGGGCAGCTAATTGCCATGCGGCTAGTAGGGCTTGAGCAAGATTTTGAGCTAGGCCTTAAAAATGGCATTCAATATGAAGTAGTTGCAGTTGAAAACATATCTCGTGAATATAACCACATTCGTTTAAAGCGTACTTTTATAGAAAAAAATGAAGCATTCGATAATTTTTTAGATAGCTTTATAAACGGTAATAAACGCCGCTATAAAGTGAACTTAGATAACACCCTAGATGCTGTTGTTTCAAAGGGTTATGAGCAATATTATATTCCGCGCGTTACCTCTTTATACGTGTTTTTAAGTAAAAAAGGCGAACAAATTGTTCCTAGTTTAAGCCTAACCACTGAAAATAATATTTTTATTCAGCGCTATTTTACTGATGAACGAAAAGTGCCCTGCTTATATAGCATTTTAAATAATCAACGTATTAGCCAAATGCTTACCCAAGTAAACGCAGTAAAAGAAGATTACTTATATACGTTTACTCATGTTTCTGCAGGAAAAATTTATTACTACTCAGCCACGCGTACAGAGCTTAATAACAACCCTAAATTAAGAAACCTGTTTTTAGGGTTTGGTAGCCAAAAAGACAGCTGGCAATGCTTTAAGTTACAAGTTATGCCAAGCCACCCAGATGATTCGTTTATTCCATTATCGTTGCCTAACTCGGCGGGTAAAAACATAGAAAAGCTTAATAAGCCACCTTCTCCAAGAGTGGCAGGNCCGCCATTGGTAACAGTGAAGAACAAGCGCATTATAAGAAGCAGCCCTACGATAAGGCGTTAGTTAACCAGCTTAAACATTTTGGCCACGCTAAGCATAATAAGCCTCCTTATTTAGATATTGTGCCACTAGAGTATGTAAATTTACGCTCTCACAAACGATACTTATATAAAACACCTGCCGAGCTTACGTTTGAGGATAAGCAGTATCAGGCTCATACTCGGGATTTTTCGGTTATGGGTTTGCAATTAGAGTCAGCCTCGCCGGTTAGCTTTAAAAAAGGTGATATTGTTTTACTGTCTTTCCCCGATTTACAAAAAATAACTAAAAAGCATAATTTAAGTGAGCTTAAATACGAAGTGATGGCAATTAGTAAGTCGTTAACGACCATTAATTTAAAAGCCAACAGAGTTGCTGACTTACCACATGCAGGGGTTAACTTTTTTACCCAATTAATTCAAAGTAATAAAGATAAATTAAAAGTGTCTGAAGAAGCGCCTAAAATAGAAGGCCTTTCTACCGCACTGAGAAATATGGTGACCAAAAGTGTGTGCCAATTCCCGCTTTATTTACATAAAGAAGCAAGCCACTTTATTCCAGGTGCCATAGGTTTTGGTTTATATGCCAGCCCAATTCACGTGATTTTACAAAATTTTGGCTTATTAAATAATAAAACTGACCTAAGCTATATTTTAACGCAGCAACAAATTATTGATGTGATCACCCCAAGCATTAAAGATCGTAGCCGACAAGACCCGCCTTTGCCGTTTACACTCGCAATTAATTTTGACCCTAAACAAGATAACATTGAAAAGGCTGTGACGAGCCAATGCGTACTAGGCGAAACCTATTCGAGCTTTAGTGAGCAAATTAGCGCAGGCGTTAAATCTGAGCTGGTATTTGTTATGCGCTTGTACTTATCGCGAACGGGTCGCCCAGATACAGATTACCTATCAAACGAACTTAAATATGTAAGCCAATATGCAATGCACAAAGCAAAAGACATAGAAGAAGCGCTGTGGGCAGTATCTGGGGTGGGTGATATTGTAGATATAACCGACGAAGCGCTTAGCCATTTAGAGTTAGATCAAAAGCAGGTCGCTCAAATGGGCCGCAGAAAGCTGTTATGGTTAAACCGCTTGCGCTAAGCGGCTTAATACCAATCGACTTAAAAGTTTATAGCGTGCTAAATAAAACGTTAGCGGCGTTATAAATTTCTCATGTAGAACAACTACATGTCGAAATTTATGCCTTGTTATCACGCTATTTATCTGTCGCTATAAATGTCTAATAACTTAACCCGATTGGTATAACTTATTTTGGTGGTTATTCTCAGGTTACTTATTTAAGGGGATAGCCAGCATATACAACAATTGCAGTAACGAGCCCTGACATATAGCCGCTTGAGCTTGCTCCACCACTTTTGGTTTACCATGTACGGCAACGCCTAATCCTGCTTTTTCCATCATGAGCAAATCGTTTGCGCCATCGCCAATGGCTACCGTTTGCGTATTTGCTAAGCCCAGCTTTTGCTGCAGTGTTTCTAAAACAACCGCTTTTTGCTGCGCATCAACAATGGCACCAGAGACTTTTCCTGTGAGTTTATTGTTTGCAAATTCAAGCACATTAGCATGTACTTCATCTAAATTAATCAGCTGCTGCACACGCTCGGCAAAGGGCACAAACCCGCCTGATGCTATAGCAAGATACCAATTATGCTGCTTTAATATTTGGCATAACGCTTTAATACCTGGCATTAATGGTAAGGTGTTTTTTAAGTCTTCAATTAAGCTTTGCTCTATGCCGGCTAACTTTGCTACACGCTGATTTAAACTTTCGCTAAAATCTAGTTTGCCCGCCATTGCAAGCGCGGTCACCGAAGCCACATCGTCATATACATCTGCTAAACGTGCAATTTCATCAATGCACTCTATGGTGATGGCGGTAGAGTCCATATCCATAACCATCAGCCCTGGCTCATATAGGTTAGGTGGCGTTGTAACTTGCACTAGCTGAAAATCAAGCGTGTTTGCAAACTCTCTTAGCGCAAGCGGGTTAATTTTTTGCTCTGCCTCTGGGCTATAAAAACACAGAGCTGGGGCTAACCCTAAGTCGGGCTGATATTGACATACAGCGGTTACTTTAAGCGCGTGCGTTTTTAAAAAGTCGATAATACTCGTTACATGCTTTAGTTCAAAATCGCCCGCAAACGCAATACTAAATAACCCAACGGTTTTATCTGGTATTGTTTGAGCAGGAGTAAAACTCCCTTCTTTGTAATCAAACCATGTGTTTAGCGTTAAAGAATGTAATGCTTGCTCAGCAGCTGGCTGTGCCATGTTCATTTGCGACATGGGTTCTCCGTGTTTGTTATTTATTTTTCTAATTTGGCGTATCAATTAGGGTATTCATAACGCTAAATTCGCCATCGGGGTAGATTTAAGGTTATAGTTAGCGTAGTTGTAACATCAAATCAAAATGCTGTCAGTAGCATATACGGTGACTATGAAAAATAACCATATAAAAAGCCCTTTGTCTGCATCACAAAGAAAGCGAATCGTTCGCTTGTTATTGGCTGCGGGCTGTTTTGTATTACTGAGTTTTGTAGGTGTTAACAGTAGCTTTGAAAGCCACCAACTACTTTATAATAGTGCCGATAATACTGCCAAAAGCTTAACCTCATTTATGGCTCTTAATGCTAAAGAGCCACTGCTTGCTAAAAATAAGCCACAGCTTAGAGCTTTGTGTAATGATATAAGCAAAGACGAGTTTGTACTTTCAGCCACAATTTACGATCAGCAAGGCGTACTTATAGCCAGCAGCGATCACTGGCAATCGCACCACATATTTGGCCAATTACCAGAGTCTACCCCAGGGATTAGTAAACTAAAAACCCCGTTTGTTGAGCCTGTTGTAAGCGACATAGATAAGCCTTTAGGCTTTGTATCTATTACTTATTTAACCCGCGCGGCAATATCTGACAGCCACAATCACTTTCATGATTTAGGCAGGCAAGTTTTATTAATGCTAGTAATAGCCTGTATTTTTACATGGCAGCTAGGGCGAGGCCTAAAACGTTGGCAGGTAAATCGCTATATGCAAAAAACCTCAGAGCAAGAATCGTAAAGCTGCTGAGCAAGTTCGGCTTTATTGCTATTTTGCTTTAAGCTACATAAAACTTCAAATACAGCAGGAATATGCGCAGGGGTGTTAATTTCTCCCTGATGGCCACTTAATGGCATTGAGGGCGCATCCGTCTCAAGTACTAAATGCTGCGGTTCTATTTGAGCAATTACATCACGGGTTTTAGCTGCTCGTTCATAAGTAATAACGCCACCTACACCTAATTTAAAGCCCTGTTTAATATAATACTGTGCTTGTTGCATGGAGCCTGAGTATGCATGTATCACGCCGCCATATTTTGGCTTGCAGCGCTTAAACGCATGCGCAATTAAATCATGGCTTTGCCTGTGATGCACAATAAGCGGCAGCTTGAGCTCGTTAGCAAGGGTAATATGTTGCTCAAATAGGCTGGTTTGTTTTTCAAGGTCATCAATACTTCTATCAAGCCCGCACTCCCCTATTGCCACCAGCTGTTTTTTATTGGTTTTTGCAAAATCGAATAACTGCGCTAAGTGAGCATCTTTATGCTCATCTAAAAAGTAAGGGTGAAGCCCTACGGCAATATGTACTTGTGGGTATTTAGATTTAAATTCAATTAGTTGCTGAGATTGCGCCAAGCTAATACCTGGCACAACAAAGCGCTCAACGCCTTTAGCCATACACTCTTTTATGAGTGCTTCGCGGTTTGCGTCAAACTCAGTAAAATCGAGGTGGCAGTGGGAGTCTATAAACTTCACAGCGTAAACCGGTTAAGGGTTTAAACGTGTTATTTGCCAGCTATTATCGGTTTGGCACTGATAGATAAAGCGGTCGTGTAAACGGTGTGCGCCGCCTTGCCAAAACTCTATTTTAGTAGGCACTACGCAGTAACCGCCCCAAAAATCAGGCAATGGAATTTCACCATTAGCAAATTTACTCTTCATGTTTGCAAAGGTTTCCATAAGCACTTTACGCGATGAGACCGGCCTGCTTTGCGCTGAGGCCCATGCTGCTAATTGGCTTTCTTTAGGGCGCGATAAAAAATATTTAGCGACTGCAGCCGCCGGTAATGGTTTTGCCTCGCCGTATACAATCACTTGGCGCTCCATATGGTGCCACGGAAAGTGCAGCGATATTTTGTTATTGCCTTTTAGCTCTTGCGCTTTACGTGAGCCGGTATTAGTAAAAAATACAAACCCGTTATCATCTAAATGTTTTAACAATACAATACGCTGTGAAGGTTGCCCGGTTTCATCAACCGTTGCCACAACCATGGCCGTTGGGTCTGGGATATTACTGCCCACAGCATGCTCAAGCCACGTTTCAAATTGTTTGAATGGATCATCTTGCAAGTTATCTTCGCTTAGCGCGTCTTGCAGGTATTCACGGCGGATGTCTTCGAGTTTCATAAACAAATCCTTCTCTGTTTATTAAAGCGTATGTGGGTAAGTTAAGGTCAGGCAATCAATAGTAATCAGTAATAAGAACAATTTTATATTTTGGGTTAGTGCTTGGTTAATGTTGGGTTTCGTTTCACTCAACCCAACCTACGGTGCTATCAGCTATCAGCTATCAGCTATCAGCTATCAGCTACAAAATTGATTAACTTACAAAAGTTCGTCAAGTAAAGCCTAAAATCATCTGCAAGTGTAGGAGTGCTAGCAAGGCGGTAAAACTATTTATGCCAAGGAGCATACGGTTTGTATGTGACTTAGGCTAAATAGTTTTACCAACGCAGCTAAAGCGAACTACACGAAGCAGAAGGTGATTACATTTGCTCCATGACTTCAATGCCTAACAAATCCAATCCTGTTTTTAGCGTATCTGCCACTAAATTACATAACACTAAACGGCTATCGCGTACGCTTGGCTCTACGCCTTCTTTAAGTACTGGGCAGGCTTCGTAGAATGTCATGTATAGGCTAGCTAGCTCGTATAAGTAGCTACATAGTACGTGCGGAGTAGCCTCAGAGATCATTAAATCAAGGACTTCTTCAAGCTGTAACAGTTTAAGCGCGAGTGCTTTTTCTTGCGGCTCGGCTATAGCTACATCTGCATTTAGCGTAGCGGCATCGACACCTGATTTACGGAAAATACTGCGTACACGGGTATAAGCATATTGTAAGTAAGGTGCTGTCGCGCCTTCAAAGCTTAACATGGTGTCCCAGTTGAAAATGTAATCGCTGGTACGATGCTTAGAAAGATCAGCGTATTTAACAGCGCCAATACCTACTTTACGCGCAATTTCGCTGCGATCATGATCTGATAAATCAGATTCACGCTCAGCAAGTTTTGTTGCTGCACGACTAATTGATTCTTCAAGTAAATCAGCAAGTTTTACTGTACCACCTGTACGGGTTTTAAATGGTTTACCATCGGCGCCCATCATGGTGCCAAACGGGCAAAACTCGTAGCTCGTTTCATCGCGTAAAAGGCCTGCTTTACGTGCGGTAAGCTCCACCTGATTAAAGTGAAGGCTTTGGCGTGCATCAACAAATATTAAAATACGCTCAGCGCCTAAGGTATTTGAGCGGTAGTTACACGCGGCTAAATCGGTGGTTGCATATAAAAAGCCGCCGCCAGATTTTTGCACGATAAACGCCGATGGCTCACCATCTTTATTGGCAAGTTCATCTAAAAACACCACTTGTGCGCCTTGCGACTCTACCGCTATGTTTTTATCTTTTAATAGGCTAATAATATCGTTAAGCTCACTGTTGTAAGCACTTTCAGCCATAATATCGTCTTGGGTAAGCGTTACGTTTAGACGTTTGTAAACTTCTTCAGAGTGCTTAACAGAGGTCGCTATAAATAGCTTCCATAGCTTTTCACAGTGCGCGTCGCCACCTTGTAGTTTAACTACATAGTCACGGGCTTTATCGGCAAAGCCTTCTTCATCGTCAAAACGTTTTTTTGCATCGCGGTAAAACGTTTCTAAATCAGCAAGCGCTACCGACTCTAAGTCTACGCCTTGGCTAATTTGATCTTCTAAATGCGCAATTAGCATACCAAACTGTGTGCCCCAATCGCCCATGTGGTTTTGACGAATGACTTTGTCGCCTCTAAATTCAAGCGCACGTACAATGGCATCACCAATAATGGTTGAACGCAAATGGCCTACGTGCATTTCTTTTGCAAGGTTAGGTGATGAGTAATCTACCACGACAGTTTGCGGATTTGCGTGCTCGTTTACAGCCAGTTTTGCATCGTTGTTTGCTGCTTTTACACTGTTGGCTAAAAACTCCGGCTTTAAATGAATATTAATAAAACCTGGGCCGGCAATTTCTGTTTTTTCAGCGATGTCGGTTACATCGAGGTTATCAATAATTTTTTGCGCAAGCTCACGTGGGTTGCTTTTCATTTTTTTAGCGGCGCCCATTGCACCATTAATTTGGTAATCACCAAACTGTGGGCGTGTGCTTTGTGTAACAGCTGGGTTTGTGTCTTCTGGTAGGCCTGCTGCGGTCATGGCGG
>NZ_AUTO01000155.1:0-5702 GCF_000498055.1 Pseudoalteromonas sp. TB51 | reverse complement strand
CCCGCCATAGCAGGCTTTCAGTTAACTTTAGTCAGTCGATTCTAGTTTTCGCGCGTATGGTTAAAGGTTACCTCTGGGTAACGCTCTACCGATAAGTTAAGGTTTACACGGCTCGGTGCTATGTAAGTTAAGTTATCGCCACCATCGAGTGCTAAGTTGCTTTCGCACTTACGTTTAAACTCTTCAAACTTTTTAACATCGTCGCTGCTTACCCAACGTGCCGTATTTACATTTACGCCTTCGTAAATTGCATCTACGTTGTACTCAGCTTTTAAGCGGGCTACAACTACGTCAAACTGTAGTACACCTACCGCGCCTACAATTAAATCGTTGTTAGTAAGCGGTCTAAATACCTGTACAGCACCTTCTTCAGAAAGTTGTACTAAGCCTTTTAATAACTGCTTTTGTTTGAGTGGATCGCGCAAACGAATACGACGAAATAGCTCAGGAGCAAAGTTAGGAATACCGCTAAATTTAAGCTTTTCGCCTTGCGTAAAGGTATCACCAATTTGAATGGTACCGTGGTTATGCAAACCAATAATATCGCCCGCATATGCATCTGCTGCACGCTCACGATCGCCTGCCATAAAGGTTACCGCATCAGAAATACTAATTTGCTTACCAAGGCGTACGTGGTTCATTTTCATGCCTTGGCTGTATTTGCCCGACACAATACGCATAAAGGCAATGCGGTCACGGTGTTTAGGGTCCATGTTGGCCTGAATTTTAAACACAAAGCCAGTAAAGTTTTCTTCTGTTGCGATTACTTGGCGGTCATCTGTTTCTCGCGGTAATGGCGTTGGTGCCCATTGCGTTAAACCATCAAGTACATGGTCTACACCAAAGTTACCAAGGGCTGTACCAAAGTACACCGGTGAAAGCTCACCCGCTAAAAACAATTCAAGATCAAACTCATTTGAGGCACCAATTACCAGCTCTAGCTCTTCACGTAATTGCTCAGCGAGTTCTTCACCAATGGCAGTATCAAGCTCTGGGTTATCTAGGCCTTTTACAGTGCGAACTTCTTGAATAGTATGGCCTTGGCCTGTTTTGTATAAAACAGCCTCGTCGTTATGAATGTGATAAACCCCTTTAAACTCTTTACCACAACCAATTGGCCAAGTAATAGGCGCACAGGCAATATTTAGCTCTGTTTCTACTTCATCGAGTAGTTCCATTGGGTCACGAATATCACGGTCACACTTATTCATAAAGGTAACAATAGGCGTGGTACGTAGGCGCGTAACTTCCATTAGCTTACGGGTACGTTCTTCTACACCTTTTGCGGCATCAATAACCATTAAACACGAATCTACCGCGGTCAATGTACGGTAAGTATCTTCTGAGAAGTCTTCGTGTCCAGGGGTATCAAGTAAATTAACCAGCGCATTGTTATACGGAAACTGCATTACAGAGGTAGTAACCGATATACCACGCTCTTTTTCCATTTCCATCCAGTCAGACTTTGCATGCTGATTAGAGCCACGGCCTTTTACAGTACCGGCTTTTTGAATCGCTTGTCCGAACAAAAGTACTTTTTCGGTGATGGTGGTTTTACCAGCATCCGGGTGCGATATGATTGCAAAAGTCCTTCGCTTGCTAATTTCGTTGATAATATTCTGGTCTGCCATTAATAAGTTCTTTTAGTTTGATGCCAAGTTACATGCATAACATTGAGTGTATGCAAGGCAACCCGTTAAGTTGATCGTTATTAACTGGGCTTTGAGCAATTTAGTGTGAATAAATTGACAACAATTAACGCCATATAGCTAATTTTTTAATAGTGGCAATTGTAACAGGAGTCGGTATAAAAGTGTGCTATCTAACTCAAAAATATCTTGGCTTTGTATGCAAAAGGAAGGAGTAACTAATTTTAAGGGCCAGCAACATGGTTACTGGCCCTGTAATTAACGCAATGTGCTACTGCGTTATTGAAATACTTGGCACCACCGACATACCTACTCGTAACTGCTTAAGCGCCGGCTGGTTTGCATCTAAGCTAATTTTAACCGGTAAACGCTGCACAATTTTGGTGAAGTTTCCCGTGGCGTTATGTGCACCAATGGCTGAGTAGCTCACGCCACTGGCAGGGCTTAGGCTATCAACGTGGCCACGTAAAATTTGCCCTGGTAGTGCATCTACTTTTATTTCAACTTCTTGGCCTACTTTTACATTAGCTAGTTGAGTTTCACGGTAGTTTGCACTAACAAACACTTTATCAAGGGGTACAACAACCAATAGCGGGCTGCCTGGGTTTACATACGCCCCTACACGCACCGATTTTTGGCCAACTATGCCATCAATAGGCGCTGTAATTTGGGTGTACGATAACTTAAGTTCGGCATCTACTACACGTGCTTTAGCTTGTACAAGCACAGCTTTGGCTTTTTCAATATCGGCACGTAAAATTTCAATCTGCTGCTTTGCTGCCGCAAGGCCTGCTTGGTTTTTATGCAAGTTTGCTTTTTGAATAGCCAGCTTTGCTTGTGCTTCTTCTCGTGCTTGCACAGTGCCTGAGCCATCGGTTGCTAAGTTGGTATAACGCTTTAAATTTAACTGCGCTAATTTAAGTGATGCAGTGTCGGCCTCTACCGCAGCTTGCGCTTGTTGTACCAACGAATCTTGATAAGTTAGCTTAGCTTGCAAGCTAGCTACACTTGCTTTAGCACTATTAGCTTGGGCTTTAGCAGAATCTAGGGCCACTACAAAATCGCGATTATCTACGGTGGCAATTAAATCGCCTTTTTGTACTCGCTGGTTATCTTTAATGAGTACTTGATCTACCGTGCCAGATACCTGAGGCGCCACAAAGGTAAAGTCGGCTTGCACGTAGGCATCGTCAGTTGTTTGAGTTGCACTTTGCGACTCCGGTTTATTAAGATAAATAATACTGCCTGCAACAACGGCAAGTATAGTTGCTACAACGGTTAATTTAACTACTTTTGGTAAGGCCATAATATATTACTCAACAATTAAAATTTAAGATTTATTAAGATTCGGGGCTGGTACAAAGTTCATACATAGCGCCAGCGGAATTAATACAAGTGCTAACACACCAAGCACCAAGTAGGCATCACCTACCGACATCACTAACGATTGCTGAGCAATAACGCCACCTAATTGCTCATTAGGTATGGTGCTTGCCAATGAATTACCGACCAGTGAGGCGCGGTCTAATAGCATTTCGTTATGAAAATGACTGCGCACCGTTAATAGCTGCCCTACAACAGCCCCGCCAATAAGCGAGCCAAACACACGTAATGTGTTTATGGTTCCCGAAAAAAACGGCCCTTCGCTTGGGTCTAGTACACTGGTCATTAAAAATAAAATAGAGACCACAGCCATGGGCTGGCCAAATGCTTGCAACAGCTGCGCTGTGATAAATTGATCGCGATGCCATAAAGGCGTAATTTGTGCGCCGCTAAAACAGGCCAGCGCAATTAAAAATAATCCAATTGACATCACAATGCGGGCATCTACCCATTTTTTATATAAAAGCAGTGCCACTACCGAGCCAAGTACAAGTTGTGGTAGCGCAATTAATAACCCTACTGGCGCTAGCTGTAGTGCTCTATAGCTATGCAAACTGGCTAAATGGGTTGAGGGCAACATTGAGCCCGACATCAACACCACTAACAACATGGTAAGCAGTACAGAACCAATACCTAAATTGCGTCGGCCTAATAATTGCGGTCTCATAAATGGCGCTTTGTGATGCCACTCGGTTAATACGTAGCAGCCAAATAAAATTAGCCCACCAAAAAAACACACACTAATAAGCGATGAATTAAACCAATCTAAGCGCACACCTTGATCAAGCGCGATGGCAATTAATGTCAAAGACGATACGCCGCACACTAGGCCTAACCAATTTCCTTCTTTAAAGCGCGCATATTTAACGCCCTCTTTTGGTAAGCCCCACGCAGTTAGTGAACCTGCAATAATACAAAGCGGAATAACTTGCCAGTAAATCCAGCGCCAGTCCGATAACACATCAGCCCACTGCCCGCTTAGCCAAATAGCTAAATTTGGGGCGAATGTAGCGGTCATGGCGTAAAGCGCTAAACCGTGTAAACGTATGTTAGGGGGTAAAAATTTAAGTGCAGCCATCATTAATATAGGAATGAGCGCGCCACTACTTACCCCTTGCACAAAACGCAGTGCAATTAATAAGTTTAAATCATTAATAAAAGGCAAAATAGCCGCAATAACACCACATATAGTCACCATAGAAATATGAAAGCGTCTAACCGATAACGTAATGGCAAACCACGAAGCAAAAGGCATAGCGATTAGCTCCCCAACGGTATAGGCGCTTGAAAGCCAAGAGGCATCATCTAAACTTGCCCCCATTACACCCCTCACATCTGCTAATCCAAGTGCCCCTACTCGGTTATTTAAACCCGCCATCATAGCGGCAATAAAAATGCCTAATAACCCAGCCAGTGCTTGTTTTGATGGCCCTGCGGGCTTAGCAACAGGTGCTGCATTTTGTACAGGCACATTAATCGTGACTGCATTCATTACTCGCCCTCCGCCTTGGCTGACATTGGCGCAAGCGCACTTTCAGGTAATGCGTCTGGGTTCCAGCCACCGCCGAGAGATTTATACAAATTTACAACCGCAATCGAGGCATTGGTTGCACTGTTATTTAACTTAGTTTGGCTTGCTAATAAATTACGTTGCGCCGTTAAAACACTAAGGTAGTCGGCTGCACCTTGCTGGTAGGCTCTTTCAACGGTTTGTAAAGCCTGCTTATTAAAGTCGTGGGCAATTTCAACTTTGTGATGGTGATTTTGCTGCGCAGCCCAACCATCTACTGCGTTATCAACTTCGTGCCACGCTTTTAGTACAGTTTGACGATACGTTAATGCCGCGTTTTTCTCGCGCTCTTTAGTAAGCTTAAGCTGTGACTTTAAGCGCCCCCCCTGAAAAATAGGCAAATAAACATTTGGTCCCACTGAAAAAACACGTGAATCCCAGGTTGATAAATCACTTTGCGCATACCCCTCAACTCCTAATGAGCCCGTTAAAGTAATGCGTGGGTAAAAATTCGCTGTTGCCGCGCCAATAGCGGCAACAGCGCTGTGTAAGTTTGCTTGCGCTTGTAAAATATCTGGGCGGCGTTTCACAAACTCTGATGGAATAGCCGAAGGGATTTCGCTTGGCATAACGGGCGCAGCAATACGCTCAGCTAACAAAGTATTTAAGGCACGTGGTTTTTCACCTACTAGCAACGCAAGCGCGTTCATTAACACATTACGGCGCTGCGTTTGCTCTGGTAGCGCAGCATTAATTGTTGCCAGCTCTGCTTTTGCACTAATTGTTTCAAAACGTGTACTTACACCGTTTTTTTCGCGGCTTTGTGCAAGCTTTAACACACGCTCTGCAATGGTTTTGTTTTCGTGTGTTATGTTGAGCTGCGTTTGCGCACTGCGCAGTAACAAATATGTTTTAGCCACCTCCCCAGCTAAGCTAACACGCACGGCTTCACGCGCATACAAAGAGGCCTGCAGCATAGCAACGGCCCCTTCTTCAACACGTTTATTACGGCCCCATAAATCAAGTTCCCAGCTGGCATCAAAACCAAGCTGCCAAAAGTTATCAGGGTCTGAGGGCGCACCGAGTGCAACAAACTTACCATTTTCGCTCAGCCCTTCGCGCTTGTAGTCAAACCCAGCAGATACACTGGGTAAGCGGTC
>NZ_AUTO01000154.1:0-6650 GCF_000498055.1 Pseudoalteromonas sp. TB51 | reverse complement strand
CTGCCGATGCAATACCCAATGCCGCGCGGCTTTGGGCAATTCGGCTTGATGCTAGCTGTAAGTCAAGATTACCTAACTGTGCTTTGCGCTCTAGCTCCGTTAAAATAGGATCGTTTAAAATTGTCCACCAATTCCACGCCAATTCAGCATTACCGCTTTGTAGCTGAGTAAATTCGGGAGTTGGCTTTATAGCATCGTTGTTTATATTTGTATTAGGTTCTTCAAAGTTAGGACCCACTACACAACCCGACAAAGCCGCAGCTAATGTAAGCGCAATAGCTGAATGCCGCGAATAATTAAAAAGTCTTTTATTAAGACACTGATTAGCCATTTTTAAATCCTAAATTAATAACACAATTATTTATGTACTGTACCGCTCGGTTCGAGTGGTAAGCAAAAAAAAGCTAAGCACGCTAATTGCTGCCTAGTCACACCTTAAATACATTTAAACAGGGTAATACCGATAGTTAACAGCTGCTAAAAACACCCTTAACTTAAAGCTCAAATTGAACTGTACCGCTCGGTTTGATATGCTAGGGGTAATTTAACATTATGTCAAGGTGAAATGTAATGACAAAAACGCTTATTAATGCCCAAAACACTCTGCCTCCAAGTGAATTAGAGCTTGGCGCAAAAGCACGAACGGTATTACACGCTGCACGTAAAATATTTTTAATTCATGGTTTTAATGGTGCAACCACCGACATGATCCAACGTGAGGCAGGCGTATCAAAATCGACGGTTTACGCTCACTTTGCAAATAAAGAAATTTTATTTTTAGCGGTCATTAAAAGCGAATGCGAAATATTTACAGCATCAATCGATAATATAACGTTTAAGCCAGGCAACTTAACAGAAAACTTACGCCGCCTTGGGCATGCTTATTTACAAATCGCTCTATCAGAGACGGCCATGGCTCTATACCGAATTGTTGTTGCTGAAGCCCCCCGCTTACCCGCCCTAGGTCATATGTTTTATAACTCTGGCCCGCGGGTGGTAAAAGACAAGGTCTCTAATTATTTAAAAGCGGCAGTGGATTCTAAAGAGCTTGATTTTGAAGAATTAAACATTGAAGAAGCCACTAACCTATTTGTTGCCTTAATGCGCAGTGAGCTACATTTAATGTACTTAACTCACCCAGATCAGCCTGTGCTTAAAAAAGATATAGACCGCTGGGTAGAAGTAGCAATAAACTTTTTAGTGCGCTCTTACGGTACGGCTCACACTCAAAAGAACTAATTTTTAAATTTGTAATACTTTAAATAAATAGCATTTTAAAGCCACGCATTAATTTTAAGCGTGGCTAAATTACCCTTAATACCAATGCCCTAACAACGCATATTTTGATGCATTGTGCTAAACACTAATAAATATAAAAATAGCGCTACGGGTTAGCCCCTTGCGCTCAATTTATGACAGGCATTGATACTGCACTGTTAGCTATATAATTAAAAAACCAAGCAGCGCAGCCGCTAACTTATTTAAAACAAAGCTAAATATAGCGCCTTAAAATATAATCTCGCTTTCGGTGCTCACTAGCCTTATTTAAACCAATTATATACACACTTTTTTTACGCTAAATTAACCCAAATCAGCTTACGCTTCTTGTGTAATAAAGTCGTAACGCATATCATTGCTAGATTGCACGGAGGATAAGTAGTTTGGTCATGAAAACCAGTAAGTTAAGTATTCGATTATTATGGTATATAACCCCGCTTGTTATATTACCCTTGTTGTTTTTAGGTGGTTTTACATTAACTAACGTAACCAACTCAACACAAAAGCAGGCTGATCTTATAATGAGTCGCTTTGTTGAGCAGCAACAGCAAAAGGTTTTCAACTACATAGACTCGTTTCATTCAACAGCAAAACTACTGTCTACCTCGCCTGTTTTAAACGATTTTTTATCAAACGACATTCATGCTGATGGCAGCTATACACGCCGCTTAGGGGCACTAATGGATGTTTTTGCCAGTTATAGCGAAGCCTACCCAGATATAATTAGTATTAACTTAGTCTCGGCCAGTGGTAAAAGTGACGCGTATTATTCTAATAATTTAACAACCGCACCGCAGTCATACCCATTTTTTAAGCAAGTACTGCAAAGTAATTTGCGCCAACAACAATTTATGGTGCAAAACAACGACGGCACCACCAACTTATTTTTTGTACAGCGCGTACAAAGTGTTGATTACTATTTAAAACGCCCACAACAACTTGGCTTTATAGTATTGCAAGTTGAGCCCTCTATATTAAACACCAGTATTTTAGAGGCACCTTATAACAACACCCTTAATTTACTGCTAACCAACGACGGGCAAATTTTATTTAGCTCAGACTACAGCTTACGCGGGCAATATATTACCGAGCACGAGCTTGAGCAGGTTCACGATTTAGCCGATGTAGGCACCCTTTCGACTATTGAGCTTTCGAGCATAGATAAAATAGAAAGAATGATATTTGCCGTACAAATGAGTGGCGGTTATTACTTTGTATCAACCATTCCAAAAGGTGTGCTTTATCAATCGGGTAAGGCAATTAGCTTAATCACAGGCTTAATTGTGATAATTTCGGTGATCACCCTGCCTATCCTTATTTTTGTGGTTGTGCGCAATTTACTGCTAAACCCAATTGAGCTTTTAGGGGCCGCCAGCCACCGTGTAGGTGATGGTGATTTATCGGTAAATTTACCTGCTCATACAAATGATGAAGTTGGCGTGTTGTTTAACGATTTTAACCACATGATCAACCAAATAAGACACTACCAAGAACAACTAGAAGAATATAAGCACCACCTAGAAGACAAAGTAGAAAGCCGTACTAAAGCGCTCGAAGCGATGAACAGCCAGCTTGAACTTGCCATAGCTCAAGCAGAGCAAGCTAACCAGCTTAAAAGCCGTTTTTTAGCAAATATGAGTCACGAGATTCGCACCCCACTTACAGCCATTATGGGCTTTACCGAGCAGTTATTAATTAACGATAAAGTGGTTAACGACAAACAGCATTTAAATACCATTTTACGAAACTCTAAACACTTATTAGAGCTAATAAACAACATACTCGATTTATCTAAAATAGAAGCAGAAAAGCTCGCTGTAGAGCAAGCACCCCTTAATGTAGTGCAGCTGGTTCACGATATAGAATCAATTATTGAACCGCTAGCACACGAAAAACAACTGGCGTTTAGCATTCATTACGAGCTGCCATTACCGCGCACTATTTATAGTGATATGACGCGCTTAAAACAAATTTTGATAAACATAGCCAGCAATGCCGTAAAGTTTACCGAGCAAGGCAAGGTGTCAATTTGTGTGCACTATTTGCAAAGTAAGCAGCAGCTTGAATTTGTGGTTAAAGACACCGGTATTGGTATGTCTGAGCACCAAATAGAGCGTATATTTAAACCTTTTGAACAAGCCGATGCCACCACCACGCGCCGCTTTGGAGGCACAGGATTAGGTTTATGTATTTCTAAAAACTTAGCGCAGTTATTGGGTGGCGATGTTACTTTAAAAAGCGAAATTGGCATAGGCAGTCGCTTTGCTATTACCATTGATTGCCATATTAACGAGCCTAAACAGTCACTAGAGCTTTTAACTGAGCAAGCACAGCTTATTCCAGAAAAAGACCCTTTCTTGTCGTTTGCCACTTCTAGTTTTGATGCCAACATATTAGTTGCCGAAGATAACCCCGATAACCAGCTACTTATAAAACTGCTATTACAAACCTGGGGCCTAGAGCCAGATATGGCTAACAATGGTGCACAAGCAGTAGAAATGGCGTTAGTAAACGACTACCAGCTAATTATTATGGATATGCAAATGCCTGTAATGGGCGGCCTTGAGGCTACTAAAATGCTACGTCATGCAGCCTACGATGGGCCCATTATCGCGCTTACTGCCAATGTAATGAACCATGATATAGACACATACATTGAGGCAGGTTGCGATAAAGCGCTGGCAAAACCCATTGATAAAGACGCGCTTGAAAACGTGCTAGTTAGTTACTTAAACCTTGAAAAAGATAATCAGAACAAGTGGGATAGTTTACTAAAAAGTGAAAAGTTTCAGCAAATTAACGATAACTATGTGGCTAACCTGCCAAGTTACCTGCAAAAGGTAAACAGCTTAAAAGCCAGTAACGATGCAGAAGCACTTCGAAGTGTAGCTCATAGCTTAAAAGGCAGTGCTGGTTGCTTTAATTTTGACGATATTTACCACAGTGCAGCGCTACTAGAAGAAAACCTGCTTAGTAATGACCAAGCGCAGCGCCCCACATTAATTGTAAATTTAATTAATGCTATTGAGCAAACCATAGCTAAAAGTAAAGTAACAGCCTAAAAATACGCGTTTTACTTTAAACGTTTATTTAGCGCTTAATTTAACCCTTTAACTAAACCCTAAGTTAAGCGCCATACCCATTAGTATGGCGTCTTCATAGCCATTTTTAGAGGGCTCATCGCTTGGGTAATAGTTTTTACGTACCGACATTTGCGTAAAGCCAGCGTGTTCGTAAAGCGTTATTGCACGCGCGTTTGATTCGCGCACTTCTAAAAAAAGGTTTTCAGCATTTTGCTGCTCGCCATATTCAATAAACTGGCTAAGTAACTGCCTTGCAATGCCTTTACCTTGCTCACTGGGCGTTACACATATATCCATAAGGGTAAAGTCAGGCCCTGCCTTTTCACCTATATAAAAACCTACCAGGGTGTTTTCATCAAACGCCGCTAAATTAAAGTAACGGCCGCCCATGCAAGAGCTCATTGTTTTAAGAGACCAAGGATGAGAGTGGCAGGCAGTTTCAATAGCCATTAATTGTGCTATTGCGCTTTCGTTTACAGGTTTAAAGTTTATCAAGGTGTGTGCTCATTAAAGCCCATAAAGCGCGCTTATCAGAAGCACTGAGCTGTGAGGTTGGTAGTGTAAGCTTATCGTCGGCTAACTGTATGTCTGCCCCTTTTAAAACATGATTAATTGTTAAAGAAGGTGCACTAAAACGTATATCACTTAATAACTGTTTGCTCAGCGCTAAAGACTCAGCTGGAGTGCTTTGTGAAACGGCTAAAGTAGGATCAGTATTTTTAGGACGATAATGCTGATTTAGTTCAAGGTTTTCTATACCAAAAATAGCTGCGTAACGTGGATGCATAACAACTCAGTAGATTAAACACTAGAACAATATATGAAGTAATAAAAACGATGTAAAGAAGAAATGGCAGGGGCGGAGAGATTCGAACTCCCAACCGTCGGTTTTGGAGACCGCTGTTCTACCAATTGGAACTACGCCCCTGCAATGTCGACGAATTATAGAGACCTTTTAGAAAAGGTAAAGTAAAAAATTAACTTTTTAGTTTAACTGCTTTTTAATTATACAAAACGCTGAATTAGCAAGCTAAATAGCGCTGTAAAGCCACTTTAGCTTTAACAGCACTTACCTTTAAAAAATAAATGCTGCTCAGCTTAGCGTAATTAAAACTGCAGTGTGTGCTTTAAAACCGTGCGAGCTTAATAACCGGGGTACTGTTTTTACCTACGCTTAGCCCAAACGCTATGCTGTAAATTCCTTCTTAAGTGTTAAATACTTTAGCTAGCATGGTGTATTTACACTTGCTGCTAGTTATTTTTATAGCGATTTAGCTTGGTGGAGTTGCTGTATACATAAACAAATCAATAACATTGGCAGCATTTATGATACAATTTAGCGTCTAGGGGATCCGCGTTATACCAATCGTGTTAAGTTATTAGTCGCTTATAGCGACAGATAAATAGAGCGGTTACAAGGCATTAATTTTTACATGTAGTTGCTCTACCTGAGAAATTTATAACGCTGTTAGCGCTTTATTTAGCTCGCTAGAAAGACTAAGTATTTAAGTCGATTGGTATTACCACCTAATTGCATATTTCATCATGTATCTTACTTACGCGGGTCATTCACAATGCAAATATGGAGGAGCTTTACTATTAGCAGTTGCTGGTAGTTCACGCCGTGTTATATGAAGTTTAAATCAAAAAAATACAGTATCGATTCAACCGATTACCAAGTAGGACAAGATAACGTTAGCAAATGGGGCATGGATATTCATACTAATGTATTTTCTGTTTCTATTGGCCTATCTCTACTTTTTATAATTACTCTACTTGCCCTCTCGCCTAACGAAGCTAAAGAGGCGATTAACTCAATAAAAAATGCCGCACTAACTAATTTTGACTACGTATTTATGTGGGGCGCCAATATATTACTGCTGTTTGCAGTGGGTATTGCCGCTTCACCGCTGGGTAAAATTCGCCTTGGCGGCGATAAAGCAACTACAGATTATTCAACCTTATCGTGGGTATCTATGCTCTTTGCTGCAGGCATGGGTATTGGTCTAATTTTTTGGGGCGTGGCAGAGCCCACCGCCTTTTACACCGACTGGTTTGGCACGCCTCTCAATGCAGAAGCCTTTACCGAGCAAGGCCGAGAAATGGCTTTAGGGGCTACTGTATTCCATTGGGGTCTACACGCGTGGGCAATTTACGGTATGACCGCTTTGTGCCTAGCCTATTTTGTTTATAACAAAGGCTTACCGCTTTCTATGCGCTCAATATTTTATCCGCTTTTAGGAGATAGAGTATGGGGCAAGTTAGGTGATGTTATCGATGTAATGGCGG
>NZ_AUTO01000153.1:0-886 GCF_000498055.1 Pseudoalteromonas sp. TB51 | reverse complement strand
AAATCGCGGCGCGAGGTTTGTAACCTAGTGGGCTCGATAACTGCTCCTGCGTTATTCTAATGACTTACATCCCTGTAAGAATAAGTAAAAACCGAGTAAAGCTTCCGCGTCCTGCTCACGCCCCTTACCTACATCCATGTAGGCAACAAAGAGTTCATCGCCCCTAGGCAGAACCCGAAGGGCAGCGCATGTTTGGCATTTATGCTGCGTTATCGCCTATTTATGGGGAATAACCACACTTCATAGGCTCCGCCTTGCCTAAAAACCAAACATACTGCTGCAAATTCAACCATCAAAGATCAACACGCCCTAGTGCATTTCCCCCTTTAACTACCGATTTATATCTTCCTGCTTTACCTACTATGGTAGAGAAACTAAATACTAACCAAGCCATGGTTAACTTAACACTTAGCGTATACTTTGCAGCCTACGCCATAGGACTATTGTTTTGGGGCCCACTAAGTGAAAAATTTGGCCGTAAACCTATTTTGCTTATGGGTCTTGGAATATACGTAATAGGCAGTGTGCTTTGTGCGTTATCTAATTTTGTAGAAATGCTTATAGGCGCGCGTTTATTACAAGCCTTTGGCGGAAGTGCAGTAACGGTTGTCGCCACGGCAATAGTAAAAGATTTGTACGATGGCCGCGAGCGAGAAAAAATTATCGCCACTATTATGTCGCTGGTTATTATTGCCCCTATGGTGGCGCCTGTGCTGGGCGCATTGCTACTAAAAATTGCTAATTGGCATATGATGTTTGCTGCTTTAGCCGTGTTTGGCTCGGTGGCTATGTTATTTACCTTTTTTTACCGCGAAACCTTACATACACGCTACGCCGGCTCTGTTTTTCAGTCGTGGGGGCGATTAGCTGTAGTAGTTAAAAACCC
>NZ_AUTO01000152.1:0-37477 GCF_000498055.1 Pseudoalteromonas sp. TB51 | reverse complement strand
TGTATTGAAACCCAAGGTGTGTTTAAAACGCTTTATGTAGACAGAGCTGGTATATTCGGCGGGCCAAAGCGTTGCAACTTCTCTCAAATGCAACGCGCCTGTGAAGAATTAGGTATTGAAATAATTTTTGCTAATTCACCACAAGGTAAGGGGCGTGTTGAGCGTGCGTTTGATACCTTCCAAGACCGACTTGTGCCGGAGCTTAGGTTAAATAATATCAATGATATTGCTGGGGCTAATGCTTACCTTAAACATGTCTTTATTCCTCAATACTGGCAAACTAAAATACAAGTGAAATCGAAACAACGTTCTGAGTTCACACCATTATCAAAACACACCAACCTAGACGATATCTGTGTCATCAAAGATCACCGTAAAATACGTAATGATCATACCTTCAGCTATGACAACAAATTTTACTTGATTGATTCACCGCTCAAATACTCGATTGCCAATCAAAAAATAGAAATTAGAAAAACGAGCAAGAAAGAGTTTACTGCTCACTTCGCTGGACGACAGCTTAAAATATCAGAGGTAAACGAACCAAGTAAACTTGCATCAGAAGACTTGGCTGTACAGAAAAAGCTTGAAGTATTAGCGCTAATTGAGGAGCTTGGAAGTGTCAGTGCAGCCTCACGTCAAAGTGGCGTATCGCGAGATACTATTCACCGTCACTTAAAGCTGGTTAAGCAAGGAGGGGCTGATGCTTTAAAACGTCAAGAGACTCCAAACCTGCGACATAAAAATTGTGTAGATCAAGCGATAGAAGATGCGGTTGTGCAATTCTCAATTGAGCATCCACATCTTGGTCAACAGAAAGTCGCAATGAAGCTGACTGAGTCACTTGGTGTTGATATTAGTGCAGGTGGTGTGCGCAGCATGTGGCTTAGAAATAACTTGAACACTACCGCACTGAGAGTTGAAAGATCGCAAGTGTTACAAGAAACCGCACAAACTGTAGCCAGTTAAATAACTGGCTGGTATGCTATTTACGTCAAAGTCGCTCGGTAATTAGACCGACATAATCCCTTGGTAATCACACTAACTCAACACCATTGGTATGAGTGAAATTTAGCTATATTCGCTAAAAGCGCCTGTTCTGCTTGTTAATTTAAGATTTTATTTTTAATTTTAGATGGAGCAGGCAATGACCCGCACTGTAATTTTTAAAGCTTTATTACTGAGCGCCACCTTATTTGGTGCTGTATTTAATAGTGATGCTATAGCAAAAGCATCAACCCTTAATTTAACGGATGCCATAAACCTAGCGCTCAATAACGAGCCGTGGCTGAGCGCCAGTGAGCAAAAGCAAGCCGCCGCCACAGCGCAAAGTATTGCTGCAGGTACTCTACCAGACCCCGTATTAAGCATAGGTTTGCAAAGTGTACCCGTAGATGGCTTTGCGTTTGATCAAGAAAACATGACGCAGTTAAAAGTGGGTATAAGCCAAAGCTTTAGCCGTGGTAATAGCCTAGCACTTAGCCAACAAGTAATAAAAGAAGAAGCACTTGAGCAGCCGTGGCTTAGGGCCCAGCGAAAGGCGCAAGTAAAAGCTAGGGTAATGGAGCTGTGGTTAAATGCCTACAGAGCACAGCAAAGTATTGCGTTAATTGAACAAGATAAAGCATTGTTTAGCCAGTTAATTGAAGTTACCGAAGCCAGTTACTCCAGTAGTTTAGGTAAAACCCGTCAGCAAGATATTATTCGCTCACAATTGGAGCTCACACGCCTTGAAGATAAACTGATTATATTAGCGCAGCAGCTAGATGCCGCTAAACAAGGTTTAGCCCAGTGGTTACCACAGAGCATATTACGCCAACCATTAAGCCTAACTTTTACAGCGCCAGCCCCGCTTACCCAATTTAATAGCTTAGACTTTGATGAACTCATTAAGTTACTTATGGCGCATCCCTCTATGGTGGCTATAGATCAACGTATAGCCGCTAAACGCACACAAGTGAGCCTTGCTAAACAAAGTTATAAGCCACAACTTGGCGTAAATATGGGTTATGGCTACCGTGCTGATAACCAAGCTGGTGAGTCGCGTGCTGATTTGCTTTCGGTGGGGGTGAGTATTGACTTACCTTTATTTACCGACAACAGGCAAGATCAGCTAGTTAATGCGGCTATTGCTAATGCAGAGGCCATTAAAACCGACAAACGCGTGGCGCTACAAAGCTTAAAAGGACAGTACTTTAAAGAGGTTAGTCAACTTGAGCGAATTGAGCAGCGCAATACGCTTTATCAAAACACGTTATTACCGCAAATGTCGCAACAAGCTCAGGCTACTTTAAACGCGTATACCCGTGACGATGGCGACTTTTCTGATGTTATGCGCGCGCGTATTAGTGAGCTAAACGCCAAAATAGATGCCCTTAATATTCAAATAGACAAACACATAATTATTGCTCGCTTAAATTATTACGCAGCCAGTTTAGACTCGCTAGTAATGGCTGAGTTACAAGGATAAAACAATGAAAACTAACTTAAAATACCTTGTAGCGCTGCTTATTGGTGCCGCGTTAATGTTTATTGCTAATCGCTGGTTGATTGATGACACTGAGCACTTAGCCACAACCGCTGATAATAAAAAAACGAAGCCGCTGTATTGGGTTGCGCCAATGGACAGTAATTATAGGCGCGATGAACCAGGGCTATCACCAATGGGGATGGAGCTGGTGCCTGTATACGCAAACGCTGAAAACGACAGCCCAGGTACTATAAAGATATCACCTGAAGTGGTTAATAACTTAGGCGTTAAAACCAGTAAAGTGCAACTGAAAACACTGCAAAGTGATATTCAAACAATCGGTTATGTGCAATACAATCAAGATCAGTTAACCCATATTCACCCCCGCGTAGAAGGGTGGATAGAAACCCTATTTGTAAAAGCGCAAGGGGAGCCCGTTAGTGCCGGTGAGCCTCTTTACACACTTTACTCTCCTCAGCTTGTGAACGCACAAGAAGAATTTTTACTCGCAGTAAATAGAAAAAATAGCGTATTGATTCGTGCTGCTAAAGCGCGTTTAGAGTCGCTAAATGTGTCTGATGGCTTTATTAAGCGCTTAGAAAAAAATAAAAAAGTGATGCAAAACATTACATTTTACTCGCGCCAAAGTGGCGTGCTTGATGAGCTTAATATACGTGAAGGTTTTTATGTTAAGCCTGGCACCTCAATGATGAGTATCGCTAAATTAGATCAAGTATGGGTAGAGGCAGAAGTATTTGAGCGCCAAGCAGCTTTAGTGAGCAAAGGGCTTCCCGTTTCAATGACCCTTGATTACATTCAGGGTAAGCAGTGGCAGGGCGTAGTAGATTACATTTATCCAGCGCTGAATGCTCAAAATCGCACTTTACGTGTAAGGCTGCGTTTTGAAAATACCGCAGGGCTACTTAAGCCTAATATGTTTGCCCAAGTAAGTATTCACACACACAGTGACTCACCGCAATTAGTTATACCTAAGCAAGCGCTTATTCGTACAGGCGCACAAAACCGAGTAGTACTTGCCCTAGGCGATGGGCGTTTTAAATCGGTGGCGGTAAAAGTAGGGCAAATTAGCCAACATGAGGTGGCTATTTTATCGGGCATTACCAAAGAAGACCGTGTTGTGACTGCTGCGCAGTTTTTAATAGACTCTGAGTCGAGTAAAGACTCGGACTTTAAGCGTATGAGCGCACCAGAAATACCCGCCAAGAGCGACATGCCTAACATGGAAATGGACAAGGCTGAAGCGGTTCAAACAGCCACAGTAATGGGAACCATAAATAATATAAACGCAGCGCAGCGGGTTATTAATATTAGTAGAGAGGCTATCGCTAAATGGAACAGAGGTCCTGCTACTATGGACTTTATACTTGCTAAAGAGCTTGATATTAGTGCGCTTTCACCTGATCAGCAGGTTCATTTTACATTTAGCATTATTGAGGGTGAATTTGTAATAAGCAAAATTGCTGAGCACCCTACTGACAAAGGTGCAGCTCATCATTCAATGCATGGGGAGTCATTATGATAGCTGCTGTTATTCGCTGGTCGGTTGTTAATCGTTTTCTCGTCTTGTTACTGAGTATTATTGTATTTGGCGCGGGTATTTACAGTGTAAAACAGACACCCGTTGATGCGCTTCCGGATTTATCGGACGTACAGGTAATTGTTAAAACCAGCTACCCAGGCCAAGCACCCCAAGTAGTGCAAGACCAAGTTACCTTCCCGCTCACCACAGCAATGCTGTCTGTGCCTGGCGCTAAAACGGTGCGCGGTTTTTCGTTTTTTGGCGACTCGTATGTGTATATTATTTTTGATGAAAATACCGATATTTACTGGGCCCGAAGCCGCGTACAAGAGTATTTAAGTCAGGTAGAAAGCCGCTTGCCGGCAAGTGCAAAGGCACAACTTGGGCCCGATGCCACAGGAGTGGGTTGGGTTTATTTATATGCGTTAGTCGATAAAACAAATCAGCTCAATATTAGCCAGCTTCGTAGCTTGCAAGACTGGTTTTTAAAATTTGAACTCCAAAGCGTTGAAGGTGTATCTGAGGTAGCCGCTGTAGGTGGCATGATAAAGCAGTACCAAGTGGTTGTAGACCCCGTTAAGTTGCGTGCTTATGGCCTTCCTCTTAGTTTGATACAAACTGCAATTAGCCAAGGTAATCAAGAAACTGGCGCCTCAGTAATCGAAATGGCTGAAGCCGAATACATGGTAACCAGCACAGGTTATATTAAAAGTGTCGCCGACTTAGAAGCCATTCCATTAGGAATTAACGCCCAAGGAAGTGCATTACAATTACGAGATGTAGCAAATGTACGCTTAGGTCCTCAAATGCGACGAGGCATTGCAGAGCTAAATGGCGAAGGCGAGGTTGCGGGTGGCATTGTGGTGATGCGTTATGGCGAAAACGCCCAAGAAACGATTTCTCGGGTAAAAGCAAAACTTGAGTCTTTAAAACAAGGGTTACCCGAAGGGGTTGAAATAATTCCGGTTTACGACCGCTCCACGTTAATAAAAAGCGCGGTCGATAACCTAAGTAGTAAATTGTTTGAAGAGCTCATTATTGTAGCCTTAGTGTGCGTGGTATTTTTATTTCATGTGCGCTCATCGCTGGTGGCTATTATTACCTTGCCTATGGGTATATTAATGGCTTTTATTGTGATGTATTGGCAAGGTGTAAACGCTAATATTATGTCGTTAGGCGGGATTGCTATTGCTATTGGCGCTATGACAGATGGTGCTATCGTAATGATAGAAAACATGCATAAACACATGGAAAAAACGCCACTGACCAAGCAAAACCGCTGGCAAATAGTGACTAAATCGGCCACCGAGGTAGGTCCTGCATTATTTTTTAGCTTGCTCATTATTACTGTAAGTTTTATGCCTGTATTTATTTTAGAGGCGCAAGAAGGGCGCATGTTTGCCCCGCTTGCTTATACAAAAACGTATGCGATGGCAGCCTCTGCCGGCTTAGCTATAACCTTAGTACCGGTGTTAATGGGCTACTTTATTCGGGGTAAGGTCATTTCTGAGCACAAAAATCCTGTTAATAGAGCTTTGGTTGCAGGGTATAAACCGCTGTTAGCCACCGTACTTAAATTTCCAAAAAGTACGTTATTTATTGCATTTATAGTGACGGTTATAGGCTTTTATCCGGTAAACAAAATAGGCAGTGAGTTTATTCCTTTGCTAGATGAAGGCGACTTAATGTATATGCCTACAACTTACCCTGGGCTCTCTATTGGCGAAGCGCGAAAAATTTTACAGCAAACAGACAAGCTCATAGCCTCTGTGCCTGAAGTAAAAACTGTATTTGGTAAAATAGGGCGCGCCGATACCGCAACCGACCCCGCACCGCTGACAATGATTGAAACCTTTATTCAGTTTAAGCCCAAATCACAGTGGCGAGAGGGCATGACGAAGCAAAAAATTAAAGCCGAGCTGGAAAGCTTAGTTACATTACCGGGCCTTACAAATGCGTGGGTTATGCCAATAAAAACGCGAATTGATATGCTTGCCACCGGTATTAAAACGCCCGTAGGTATTAAAATTGCGGGCCCAAGCTTGTTAGAAATTCAAAATATTGGGCAGCAAATTGAGCAATTGTTAAAAGATGTGCCCGGCACTGCCTCAGTGTATTCAGAGCGTGTAGCCACAGGGCGTTATATTAAAGTGGATATAAACCGCGAAAAAGCAGCACGGTATAATCTAAATATAGCCGACATACAACAGGTTGTGGCCACTGCAATTGGCGGCTCAAACGTGACTGAAACAATTGAAGGGCAACAGCGTTACCCGGTAAATTTACGCTACCCGCAGAGCTTTCGTGCTTCGCCTGAAGATTTAAAATTATTACCTATTATTACACCATCAGGCCAACATATTGCACTTGGTGATGTTGCTAAAGTATTTATTGAAGATGGCCCTACCGGCATTAAAAGCGAAAATGCGCGTTTAAATGGGTGGAGCTTAATTGATATCAAAGGCAGTGATATTGGCAGCTATGTAGCACAAGCTCAGCAAGTACTTGGCGATAACCTACAATTACCCGCTGGTTATTCAATTGCTTGGGCAGGGCAGTACGAATACATGCAACGCGCAAAAGCAAAGCTTACTTATGTGATCCCGCTTACACTCGCGATTATTGTAATACTGCTATACCTTAATTTTAAATGCCTAAGCGAAGTACTTATTATTATTGCCACCCTTCCTTTGGCTATGGTGGGCGGCATTTGGCTAATGTACTTTGAAGCGTTTAACTTTTCGGTGGCAGTGGGTGTAGGGTTTATTGCATTGGCCGGTGTTGCCGTAGAAATAGGCGTCATAATGCTTGTATATTTAAACCAAGCTTATACAGAGCAGCGCCAGCAGTGCGAGCAAACTGGAACTGCATTTAACTTACAAGCGTTACAACACGCTATTATGCAAGGTGCAGGGCTAAGAGTGCGCCCCGTAATGATGACGGTAGCTACCATTATTGCTGGCTTATTACCCGTTTTATACGGCTCCGGNACCGGTAGCGAAGTGATGAGCAGAATAGCTGCGCCGATGGTAGGCGGGATGCTAAGCGCAATTATACTTACGTTATTGGTTATACCTTCGGTGTATTTACTGTGGAAAAAGCAGCATATTAGTCAATAGGTGTTGTTCTTTGTGAGTTAATACTTGCTGAATGTAGGGGCGGTTAAATCGCGGCGTACGGTTTGTACCCTTGTGAGCTTGATAGCTGCCCCTATTTCAGCAGGCTCTAATAGCACACTGTGGGCAATACCTGTTTTATTGCCCTATAAAAATTACCCGTATTTTGTAACTTGTACCAAATAACCCGCCTAGCTCCTGTTTTTTTGTTTTTAATGCATTGTTTTTAATTGAGTTTATGTTGGCATGATTTACGCAACCTATACCTTATACAGTCAACTTAGTAAGGAATGCACATGCAAGTTAAAACAATTAAAGAAGTGTACGATTGGACCGTTTTATTTCACACACAAATGGCGGCAAATTTTTACAGCGTTAAGGAGTTACTTGATGAACGTAACGCGATGCTAGTGGACTATTATTTAGATTATGAAAAAAAGTTAGCTGAAGACTTAGTTGGCTTTAAAGCAATTACAGAGATCAACACCTTAGATACTTACAGCTACGAATACTTTGCAGACAACCCCGAGTTAATTACGTTTAACGATATTAGCAAAGACCAAGAATTTGATGAAAAGGTTATTCAAAACTACCTCTCTGAGCAGCACAAAAAAGTAATCGAACTTTACGAGTACTTATTAGAGCGCGCTGAGACAGAAAACGGTAAAGAAAAGCTCGAGCAAATTTTAGAGCTTGAAAAGCAAGGCGTTAAGCAAATGATGCAAAGCTCAAACCGACATATGGATATGTAAACCTGATAAAATAACTCGGCTTTTATCTTTATAGGTAAAGCTTCAAACGCCCTTGGGTTTACCCGAGGGCGCTTTATTATGTGTGCTTTACATGGGGCGTAAGTAAAGCAGCAAGCTCACTTTAAAAAGCGCGTGTCGCAATTACATTACTTTAGAACAAACAATGTCACGGGCTTTTAATAGCCTTATAAAATTAAACGCACTCAAACTGAATCCCTGCTTTTTTAAGATAGAGCTGCTCTTGCTCTAGGTCAGCTTGTAGCAATGTATGCTCTTGTAAATAGCTGTTACTAAACTTAATAAATAACCCTAAGTTGCTTGCGCTTATTTCCATATCCGGCTTTAAGCTCACTTGGCGCTTTTGATTAAATAAAATGGCCAAGCGTAAAATAACAATCAGTTTAAGCACGTGCTTTTGAGAAATAGTTAAAAACTCAGGCAGCTCAGTCAGTTTAATTTTTTTACGATAAAAGCGTATAAGTGAGCTTAAAATAAGTTGCTCTTGCTGCGTAAAACCGGGTAATTGACTATTCGCCACTATATAAGCGCTGTGTTTGTTAATCCCCGATGAGTTAATTGATAAACCAATTTCGTGTAATTTTGCTGCCCAAGTTAACAAAGCAATATCGTCGTTATTATCTAAATGCCATACATTTTTTAACTGTTTATAGAGCCAAATAGCCGTATCAGCAACACGCGCTGCATGCGCTTTATCAGCGGTGTAGCGCTCACTTAAATTATTAATGGTGTTTGAGCGAATATCTTTATCGGCCAGCTTTTGCTGCATTTCGTGCAGCAACCCTTCGCGCAACGAAAAATCGCTGTAGGTCAGCTCTTTAATGGCAAACTCTGTAAATATCGCAATTAAAATTGCTAAACCACCACATATGCTTTGTTGGCGCTCGGGTGTAAGCCCTGCAATAGCTAAGTTATCAATATGTTTAGCACTAATAAATTGCTGTTTTAACGCGAGTAAATCGTCGTAAGTGATGTTAGGTTGTTGCGGATTTGTGGCGCTTATCATCGCTAAAATTGACTTTATAGTGCCCGACGTGCCAATTACTGTTTGCCAATTTTCGCTTACATAATTAGAAAAAATGGCTTCAAGCTCTTGCTCGGCTCTTATTTGCGCTTTGTTAAAGCGTTTGGCCGTTATTTTTCCATCGCTAAAAAACTGCTTTGTAAAGCTAACGCAGCCCATATTACGGCTAGATAAAANCCGCCAATATCGATCACTAAACGGTTTTCTTCATTATGAACATAATGCGCAACGCCCTGATAAATAAGGCGCGCTTCTTCTTGACCTGCAATTACATCAATATGAAAAGGAAACACAGCGCTAGCTTGGGCTAAAAAGGCGTTAATATTTTTAGCGCGCCTAAAAGTGTAAGTGGCAGCTACCTTTACATTACTTGCGGGGAACTCATGTAAGGTTTTTGCAAATTGCTTTAGTACCACAAGGGCGCGGTCTATTGCAGCTTGGCTTAAGCGAAATTTATCATCTAGCCCATCGGCTAAATAAACGCGTTGTTTTTCTTTGTGCAAAATTTGCAAAGTGCCGTTTACTTCTCGGGCAACCACTAAATGAAAGCTGTTGGAGCCTAAATCAACTGCGGCTATTGAAGGGTGATCATTCATTATAATAAGTGTGTTCCCATTTTTTTAGATAATCGTAAATTGCTATCTGAGAGCGAATTTTTTTACGGTTACCCCTTCTTACATAAGCGTTTTTTTGCTCGCTATCAATAATGCGTGCTTTGGTACGGTCTTTAAATTGTAGCTCTAATATATCAACTATAAGGCGTTTTAACTTAACATCCAAAATAGGAACACCTACTTCAACACGATGATCTAGGTTACGTGTCATCCAATCAGCAGAAGATATAAATACTTTTTCATCGCCATTGTTACCAAATACCATTACGCGAGGATGCTCTAAAAAGCGATCAACAATACTAATTACCTTAATATTATCGCTAAGTTTAGGCACGCCAGGGATGAGCGAGCACATGCCACGTACAATAATTCTAATTTTAACGCCGATTTGACCAGCTAGGTAAAGCCTGTCTACCAGCTCTTTATCGACGAGGTTATTTATTTTTACCGTTATTTTGCCTGGTTTGTTGTTTTTAACATGGTCAATTTCGTTATTGATTAAATTAAGCAGCGTTTCACGGGCATTAATTGGCGAAAGCATTAAGTAGTCAAATTTGAACGGTTTATAACTGCTTTCTATAAATCTAAATACGCTGTCGCTTTCTTCACAAATACCAGTGTGGCGAGTAAATAGGCTAAAGTCAGTGTAAATTTTGGCTGTTTTTTCATGGAAATTGCCTGTGCCAATATGAGCATATTTTACTATTTGGCCTTTTTCTTTACGGTGTACCACACATAATTTACTGTGCACTTTTAGTGCGGGTATACCAAAAATCACTTTAATACCTGCACTGCTTAGCACTTTTGCCCATTCAATATTATTTTGCTCGTCAAAACGTGCTTTTAACTCAACCATAACGGTCACTAATTTACCGTTTTGAGCGGCATTAATTAACGATGAAATCAGCCTAGATTTGCTCGCTACGCGATAAATATTAACCTTTATTTGCGTAACCTTAGGGTCGAAGGCCGCTTGGCGCACATATTCAAGCACATGATTAAAAGTATGATAGGGGTAATACAGTAAAATATCTTGCTCGCTAATAGCGTCAAATACACTGGCATGTTTATTAAACGCACTACTTTGCAATGCTGGGAGGGGTTTGTTTTCTAAATATTGGCGCCCTACATTAGGAAACGATATAAAGTCTCTAAAATTACGATAACGCCCCCCAGGAATTAACGCATCATGATGCGTGACACCGAGGCGCTTTTTCATCACTTTTAGCATGTTTTCAGGCATGGCTTGATCGTAAACCAATCTTACCGGCTCAGCATAAATACGTTGTTTTAACCCTTTGGACATTTTATCAAGTAAGCCAGCCTCTAGCTCGTCGTCTAGGTTGTACTCTGCATCGCGAGTTAATTTTATTGCATAACCGGCAATGCTTTTATAAGAAAAAAAGCTACTAAATACATCGTTCAAAAAGTAAGTGATGACATCATCAAGCATTACAATGGTTTTATGGCGGCGGGTTTTTTCTGGAGGCAGGTTTATAAAGCGATCAACCCTGTCGGTGGGTACCTCAAGCATTGCGTAATAACTTTTTTCATCACTCATTTCTACAAATAAGTAGGTCATGGTGTCGTTTATATAGGTAGAGAAGTCTTTGTTCTCGTTTAGCAAAATAGGAGAGGTATGTTGCAGAACGTGATCATGAAAGTAATTTTTTAACCAGTTTAAATGAAACTCACTGAGCTCATCAGGGCGACTAACATGAATGTTATGATGGTTTAAGTCTGTTAATACCTGCTGATGTATGTGGTTAAATTTTTTACCTAACTGCAGTACCTTTTTTTGTATCTCACTAAGCAGTATTTCGTCTTCTTCAAAATTAGCATCGGGGAGTTTATTTAATAAAATTCGGCGCTTTACATCAGCAACACGTACTCTAAAAAATTCATCTAAATTATTAGAGAAAATACCCAAAAAACGCATGCGCTCAATAATCGGATTATTTTTATCTTTAGCCTCTTGTAGTACACGCTCGTTGAATGACAGCCAGCTTAATTCTTTTGCAAAATATTCAGTTGTTTGAGGGGGCTCTATATGGGCATTCATATCTATTCCGTTATCAGGATATGTTTCAAATTTAATTTGGGGCTGTGCGTGCGCTTATGAGGTTTACAATGTAAAAAGCGATAAAAGTAGTAATAATCAGCCCTTTTTAACTTAAACATACGCCAGTTAGATGACATAAAAATGACTACCATGTCATTTTTATGTCAACGGCGTTTGGGCTATGCCTCTTCAATATCTACAATTAAATCACTGGTAATCGATTCAAGTGCATCAATAACTTCTTCTTTATTCATACCACTGGGTAAGGTAACAGTCGCTACGGCACTAAAAATAGGCACTCCCCAATTTGGCGCACTTTGTTGCCTTGAGTTTAAGTGAGTAATGCTAGCGCCTTTGTGGCGTATTACACTTGCCAGCTCCTGCACAATGCCCGGGCGGTCATTGCCAGTAATGACAAAATTTATTTGTTCTTTGCTACTTGGCTCTACTTCAGTGTTGCCAGTTTCAATCCGTACGTCGAGTTTAGGTAAGGCATTTAATGCGTTTTGCAATGCTTCAAAGTGCTCTTGCGCTACTTCTACCTGAATAATGCCGGCAAAGTGGCCTAGTAAGTGGCTTAAATTACTGCTCAGCCAGTTACCCTTATTTTGCAAGATAACCGATGAAATACTTTCTACTAATCCGGGCCGGTCTTGCCCTAAAATGGTGATCACCAACTGCTTCATAAATAGCTCTCTCTAAGCCTGAAAATGTAAATGCGTAGGCATTAAGTGTTTATAACGTTTCTATCATTGTAGTGGGTAATATAAACCCATAAAAAACTAATTATTTATTATTACTTATTTGTGTCTTTATCGTTGAGTTTTTTTAACTTTAGCGCTGCGGTCTGGTTTCGTTATACATAGATTTAGTATTGTCTGCGTTAAATTGTTTGTCCAATAAAAGCACAAATTAGTTCCTTCAAGAACATAAATACACTCTGAATTTATTAACAATTTTATAGCATTTTTGATAATAAGTGTCATTTATGAACCATAACATTTATTTTTTTAATGCTTTGAGCGCTATGTACTTTATTTAAGCATAAAAGTGTTAACAACTAATGCGCCATAAAAGCATAAATTTAGTCATCTCCAGCAGGGCAGTAAAACGCGTTATTAAATAGCTAAATAGGCACTAATTTAGTGCGTTTATATTAAATATTTCCCCTTTTTTGTATCGATTTATGTTGTGGCATATCAGTGAGTAACAATTTAGCAAGCGCTGTTATTAGAAAAAAGGACTGATTTTAAAGCATTTAGGCGGGTATTTATTACATCTGTAACATTACTGTCATCTTGATGAAATATAATTCGCGCAACGACAGAATTAAAGGGTGTTTTGATGACTTCCAATCCGAATAAGCCGACTTTAAATACGGATCGAAGCCGTCTATTTAAAGACCGGTTTGCAAAGTGGGGTATTTCCGCAGGCGGAGTAATGGTATTAATAGCATTGTTATTAATATTCTTTTACCTTCTTTATGTAGTACAACCAATTTTTGAATCAGCAAAAGTAGAAAAACGTAACAGTTTTAACGTTGCTAATGCTGAACAAATTGTGGGCTTAGGTGTTGAGGAGCAAACTGAGGTTGCTTTTTTACTCTCTCAGCAAGGAAAGGTAGATTTTTATAGTGTGCAAGATGGCAGCTTTGGTAAAAAGCTTAAAACATTAAGCGCCGAGCTACCTAGTGATGCATCAAGCTTTGCAAACAGTGCGCCGTTTCAGGGGCATTATGCGTTTGGTTTAGAAAATGGCTCAGTGGTGCTGGTAGCACCTAAGTTTTTAGTTACTTTTCCTAACAACGAAAGAAAGCTAACGCCACGTTTAGATTATCCACTTGGCAAAATGGCATTAGAAGTTGACGAGCAAGGTGCTGCCATTAAGCGTTTTGCATTTAGTCATTACGAAGATAAAACAGCCGTGGTTGCTTTAACCGAAGACAAACGCGTTTTATTTAGCAGCTTTGTTGCTGAAGAAAACATGTTTACCGGTGAAGTAGAATGGGTAGTTGAGCGCACTGAGCTTAATATTGAAGGCCGTGTTGATGAGCTTTTAATTTCGCCAGACACCACCCGCACATTTGTACGTTCGGCAAATCAAATTTATGTTTACGATACACGCTACCCAAGCGAAGTAGAGCAAATTCAGCTGCTTTCGGCTAACGAAGAAAGTGCTAACTTAGTGTCTGCGCAGCTACTTGCTGGTGCTAACTCACTCATGCTTGCAAACGATAACGGTGAAGTATCGCAGTGGTTTGAAGTAAATACAGACAGCGGCCGTGAGTATCAAAAAATTCGGTCGTTTGAAACAACTAAACAAAGCAAGCTGAACATTTTTACCGAGTTTTATCGTCGAACTTTCTTCACCACGAGCAGCAATGGTGAGCTAGGTGTGTATTACACCACAAGTGAGGCAAAACTTTGGCAAGGTAAAGTAAGTGATGGCGAGATTAAAAACTTTGCTATAGCTCCGCGCTCAAATGCTGCCCTTATTTTAGCCGATAACCAACTAACCGTATTAGAAATTCATAATGAGCACCCAGAGGTTACCTGGTCTGCGCTTTGGCAAGAAGTGTGGTACGAAGGTTACCCTGAGCCTGGTTATATTTGGCAATCTACATCAGCAAGTGATGACTTTGAGTCTAAATTTTCTTTGGTTCCTATTTCGTTTGGTACGTTAAAAGCAGCGCTTTACGCCATGCTATTTGCAGTACCCATTGCGCTTTCTGCCGCTATTTACACCGCTTACTTTATGTCGAGCGAGCTGCGTAAAGTGGTAAAGCCAACGGTAGAAATTATGGAAGCCCTCCCGACTGTAATATTAGGCTTTTTAGCAGGCCTGTGGTTAGCGCCACTTATAGAAGAGCACCTACCTGCTATTGTTGGCTTACTGATTTTATTACCGTTAGGTGTGCTAGCAACAGCACTCGGTTGGACTAAGTTACCAGCGAGTATTCGCCATAAAATCCCTGAAGGGTCGCACTCTATTTTACTTATTCCGGTTGTTCTATTAATTGGTTGGTTCTCGTTCGCGATGAGCGAAACAGTAGAGCTTTGGATGTTTGACGGAAATGTACGTCAGTACCTAACCAACGAGCTGGGTATGACGTTTGACCAACGTAATTCATTAGTGGTGGGTATTGCGATGGGCTTTGCCGTTATTCCTACTATATTCTCGATTGCAGAAGATGCTGTATTTAGTGTTCCTAAACATTTATCAAATGGCTCACTAGCACTTGGTGCTACGCAGTGGCAAACACTAGTACGTGTTGTACTACTTACAGCAAGCCCAGGTATTTTCTCTGCCGTGATGATGGGACTTGGCCGTGCAGTAGGCGAAACCATGATTGTATTAATGGCAACAGGTAATACGCCAATTATGGATTGGAGTATTTTCCAAGGTATGCGTACGCTTGCAGCAAACATTGCAGTAGAAATGCCTGAATCAGAAGTAGGCAGCTCGCACTATAGAATATTATTCTTAGCAGCATTTGTACTATTCATATTCACCTTTATTTTCAACACAGTGGCTGAGTTTGTTCGTCAGCAACTGCGTGAAAAATACAGCTCAATGTAAGTGGAGAGACACGACATGGTAAAGCAGTGGTTTAAGTCTGGTTCTCCTTGGATTTGGATGACAGGTGGTGCGGTAAGCATCAGCTTAATTTCAGTTCTCGGTTTATTAGCAATGATAGCTTGGAAGGGATTAAGCTTTTTCTGGCCATCTGAGGTAGTTCAATTTGAGCTAGAAGGGTCTATTTCAAAACAAACCATAATTGGTGAAGTTTACGACCGAGAACTTGTGCCTACAGCGCGTTTAGCTGCAACAGGTATTGATGTATCAGATTTTAATAAAGACGAAGTTGAGCGTTTACTTATAAAAACAGGTAACCGCGAATATGTAGATTTAGATTTTCGTTGGATATTAGAAACCGATATTACTGAGCAAAGTACACCGGCTACGCTTGCTGTATTTGAGCGCAGTAAAAACGGTAACTTTTATGGCTACATAGAAGGTGTAATTAAAGATGGAAAGCCGGTTACTGGCGATAAAATCGAAACCTTACATGAGTTAGTAGAGCGTGCGGTTGATTTAAACGACGAAGCGCTTGATTTACAAAATGGCGACATTGGTCATATCAACTACGAATTAGAACGTCTTCGCTTACAAGAAAAAGCGTACCTACTTGATGATGAACTAACCGATGAGCGTGTTGCTGAGCTTGCTCAAGCACGTGCCGAGTTACGTAACGAATATGCAGTACTTGAAAAAGAGTTATTTGCACTGCGTAAAAAAGCCAAGCGTGACCAAGTTTTAGTTAAGGACATGCGTGGTGAAGTAGTCACCATTCCACTGTATCAAGTGCTTGATGTTTGGTTGCCTAACGACATGGGCTTTTTCTCAAAATTAGGTCATTACTTTGTACAACTGGGTAAGTTTGTATCAGACGACCCACGTGAAGCAAACACCGAGGGCGGCGTATTCCCTGCTATATTTGGTACAGTATTTATGGTTATGCTGATGGCCGTTATTGTGACCCCATTTGGTGTTGTAGCTGCAATTTACTTACATGAATACGCAGCTAAAAATGCAGTAACTAAGATGATTCGTATTGCGGTAATTAACCTTGCCGGTGTACCGTCTATTGTTTACGGTGTATTTGGCTTAGGCTTTTTTGTTTACATGTTAGGTGGTAGCCTTGACCAACTGTTTTACCCAGAAGCTGCGCCAACGCCAGTATTTGGTACGCCGGGTGTTATGTGGTCTGCGCTTACATTAGCTATTCTTACATTACCGGTTGTTATTGTATCAACCGAGGAAGGTTTATCGCGTATTCCAAGTACAGTGCGTGATGGTTCATTAGCGCTTGGTGCAACCAAAGTTGAAACCTTGTGGCGTATTATTATTCCTATGGCAAGCCCAGCAATTATGACAGGTTTAATACTTGCTGTTGCTCGAGCGGCCGGTGAAGTTGCGCCGTTAATGCTCGTAGGTGTGGTAAAAATGGCTCCTACGTTACCACTTGATGGCAACTTCCCTTATTTTCACTTAGATAGAAAGTTCATGCACTTAGGCTTTCATATTTATGATGTGGGCTTTCAAAGCCCGAATGTTGAAGCGGCACGCCCGCTGGTATACGCAACGGCCTTCTTATTAGTGTCGGTGATTATTACCCTCAACATAACAGCGATAGGCATACGTAACCATTTACGTGAAAAATTCAGATCGCTTGAACACTAATTAGTAAAGAATTATAGGTAACAAACATGATTACAGTCGCTCCACAAGTAAACCAAGCTAACAAAAGCTTGAAGTTAGACTTAGAAAACTTAACTGATGACCAAAAAGCGTTAGAGATTAAGGACCTTGATCTTTACTATGGTGAAAAGCAAGCGCTTAGCAAAGTAAATATGAATATTCCGAAAGGCCAAGTTACGGCGTTTATCGGTCCGTCGGGGTGTGGTAAATCAACGCTATTGCGTTGTATTAACCGCATGAACGATTTAGTTGATGTGTGTCGTATTGAAGGTGAAATATTACTTCACGGCCAAAACATTTACGATAAAAGTGTAGATGTAGCCGCGCTTCGTCGTAACGTGGGTATGGTGTTTCAGCGTCCTAACCCATTTCCTAAATCAATTTATGAAAATGTGGTTTATGGCCTACGCTTACAAGGTATTAAAGAAAAGCGTAAGCTAGATGAAGTGGTAGAACAATCACTTCGCGGTGCGGCTTTATGGGATGAAGTAAAAGACAGATTACACGATAGTGCATTTGGCCTATCAGGTGGTCAGCAACAGCGTTTAGTTATTGCCCGTTCAATTGCGATTGAACCTGAAGTACTATTACTTGATGAACCAACATCGGCACTTGATCCAATTTCTACTTTGGTTATTGAAGAGCTAATTAACGATTTAAAGAACAAATTTACCGTTGTTATTGTGACACATAACATGCAACAAGCAGCGCGTGTATCTGATCAAACGGCCTTTATGTACATGGGCGAGTTGATTGAATACTCAGACACAAATACCTTATTTACAACGCCAAGCAAAAAGAAAACGGAAGACTACATTACAGGCCGTTACGGCTAGTCGTATACGTTTTAGTGTTGTAAACGAATTTAAGAGAAGGTAATTATGGAACATAATATAAATAAGCATATTTCTGGGCGCTTTAACCAAGAGCTAGAAAATGTTCGTAACCATGTACTTAACATGGGTGGCCTAGTTGAGCAGCAGCTAAGCAGTGCATTAGATGCAGTAAGTCGCAATGATGCTGAACTGGCACAAAAAGTACGCCAGAACGATTACAAAGTAAATGCAATGGAAGTTAGCATTGATGATGAATGTACGCGCATCATTGCGCGTCGTCAGCCTGCTGCGAGCGATTTACGCTTAGTAATTGCTATTGCAAAAACGATTGCCGATTTAGAACGCATTGGCGATGAAGCAGAGCGCATTGCTAAAGTGGCACTTGATTCATTTACTAAAGATCAGCAAGATTTATTAGTGAATATTGAAAACATGGGTCGCCAAGTTTTAAAAATGCTACATGATGTACTTGATGCGTTTGCGCGCATGGATGTACAACGCGCCTTTGAAGTACATAAAGAAGATGCAAAAGTTGACCGTGAATATGAAGCAATCACGCGTCAAATTATGACTTACATGATGGAAGATCCACGCTCAATTCCTAAAATTATGGATTTAGTATGGTCTGTACGTTCATTAGAGCGTATTGGCGACCGTTGCCAAAATATTGCGGAATACATTATTTATTTTGTTAACGGCAAAGATATTCGTCATACATCTCAAGAGGATATAGAAAAATCGTTGTAGGTTTTTATCTATCATTCTTTTTTATTAAAGCGGCTTAGTGCCGCTTTATGCATTGTTAGCCATGATGAAATAATAAAAAGCGTTCACAATCGCGGCTAATACTGTAAAATTCATGCTGCAAAGCATATCAATTTGATTAAAGGGTCAGTTATGCCTACAAACGCGTTTTTAGGAGTATTTGCAAAATCTCCTATCAAACCAATGGAAGAACACATCAAGAAGGTTCATCAAGCAAGTAAAGCCTTGATACCTTTTTTTAATCACGTATTTAAAGAAGAGTGGCAGCAAGCAGAAGAGCTTCGCTTAACTATTCGTAATTTAGAGCGTGAAGCTGATGATATGAAAAGAGATATACGCTTACAATTACCGCGTGGTTTATTCATGCCGGTAGAGCGTACAGATCTGCTCGAACTCGTAACTCAACAAGATAAAATAGCAAATAAGGCTAAAGACATTGCAGGGCGCGTAATTGGCCGTGAAATGACAATTCCTAGTGCTATGCAAGCAGACTTTTTAGCTTATCTAACACGCTGTGTTGATGCGACTAAACAAGCATCAAAAGCAATTAATGAGTTAGAAGAATTGTTAGAAACGGGCTTTAAAGGTCGCGAGGTGACTTTAGTAGAAAAAATGCTCGTAGAATTGGATGCCATAGAACAAGACACGGATGAAATGCAAATTAAAGTACGCCGCCAACTACGCGATGTAGAAAGCGAGCTAAACCCAATTGATGTTATGTTTTTATACAAAATAATTGAATGGGTTGGCGAACTTGCAGATATTGCAGAGCGCGTAGGATCACGTCTTGAGCTGATGCTAGCTCGTTAATTTATAAAAATCAGTTCAAACGAAAGATTAAGGTTACACAATGGATATCATTGCATCTTACGGCACGGTATTAGTTTTAATTGCCGCAGCAGTCGGCTTTTTTATGGCTTATGGTATTGGCGCGAACGACGTTGCTAATGCGATGGGTACTTCGGTAGGTTCAAAAGCGTTAACAATTAAACAAGCAATTATTATTGCTATGATTTTTGAATTTGCTGGTGCTTACTTAGCAGGTGGTGAGGTTACATCAACAATCCGTAAAGGTATTATTGATGCTGCGCCTTTTGCTGCTCTCCCTGATTTAATGGTTTTAGGTATGATCTCTGCACTTTTTGCAGCGGGTACTTGGCTATTAATTGCCTCATTTTTAGGTTGGCCTGTTTCAACAACTCACTCAATTATTGGTGCAATCATTGGTTTTGCATTAGTTGCAGTGGGTACAGAGGCTATTCAATGGAATAAAGTAGGTGGTATTGTAGGTAGCTGGATTATTACACCTGCTATTTCGGGCTTTATTGCTTACTTAATCTTTATGAGTGCGCAAAAGCTGATTTTTGATACTGATGCACCGCTTAAAAACGCAAAACGCTTTGTACCTTTGTACATGGGTTTAGCGGGCTTTATTATGGCGCTAGTAACAATTAAAAAAGGCTTAAAGCATATAGGTATTAACCTAGGCGCTACTGAAGGTTATTTAATTGCGATCGCGATTGCTGTGATTGTAGCTATTATTGGTAAAATTGCGATTTCACGTTTAAATATCGACCCTAAAGCCGATAAACAAATGCAATTTAATAACGTAGAAAAAGTATTTGCGGTATTAATGGTATTAACAGCGTGTTGTATGGCGTTTGCGCATGGCTCAAACGATGTAGCGAATGCAATTGGTCCACTTGCTGCGGTTGTGAACATTGTTGAAAGCAACGGTGAAATTGCTAAAAAAGCGGCTATTGCTTGGTGGATTTTACCACTAGGTGGTTTTGGTATTGTTGCCGGTCTTGCTATTTTAGGTAAAAAGGTAATTAAAACGATAGGTGAAGGTATTACTCACTTAACGCCTAGCCGTGGTTTTGCTGCCGAATTAGCTGCTGCGTCTACCGTTGTTATTGCATCAGGTACAGGTATGCCAATTTCTACTACACAAACCTTAGTTGGTGCGGTATTAGGTGTAGGTATGGCACGTGGTATTGCTGCACTTAACATGGGTGTTATCAGAAACATTGTAGTTTCTTGGGTAATTACATTGCCAGTTGGCGCTGCCCTTGCTATTGTTATTTTCTACGTACTAAGAACCGCGTTTGGGGTTTAACAAAAAAGTACTCAAAGACTTTTAGCTTGAAAAGATCTCAACGCCCTAGGTGTTGGGGTCTTTTTATTTGTGGAAAGAAAAAATGACCAACCTACCAAGTATTAAACAGCTACAGTATTTATTAGCTGTACATCAGCACCAGCATTTTGGCCGTGCAGCAAGTGCGTGCTTTATTGGGCAATCTACTTTAAGCAGTGCAATTCAAAACCTTGAAGAAACACTCGGTTGTCAGCTAATTGAGCGAGAAAATCGCAGCCTTATGTTTACCAGTATTGGTGAAGAGGTCGTTGAGCGCTCTCGTAAAATTATTAACGATACAATTAGTTTAAAAGAGCTAACCAAAAGCTTTTTAACGCCACTCAGTGGTAAGTTAGTGGTAGGGGTTATACCCACTATCGCCAGCTTCATAGCGGCGCCTTTGTATCACTTTTGTAAGCAAACCTTTTGTGATTTAGAGTTGGTACTCGTTGAAGATACCAGCGACAAGTTATTAGATAAGCTTGAACACGGCCATATTGATTTAGCCTTATTAGCCTTACCGTACCAAACGGAGAAGTTTCATACTCAAGTATTGGCTAAAGATCACTTTAGTTTAGTGCACCATAAAGATTACAGCCCTGCTAAAGGCGTTGAAGACTTTAACTTGCTACCCGATGCTAGTGTGTTTTTATTAGAGCGAGAGCATTGTATGACGGGGCATGCATTAAGTGCGTGTCATCTAAACCGCTCAAGCTGTATTAATCCTTTTGAAGCTGCAAGCTTACATACCTTATTAAGCATGGTAGAGCATCAGTTAGGGGTTACATTTTTACCGCAAATGGCGATTAATGCGGGTATTCTTAAAGATAAAAACATGATAGCAACCCCATCGCAAGGCGATGCCTACAGAGATATAGGCATACTGTGGCGTAAAACCACAGGAAGAATTCGCGACTTTAAGTTATTCAGCCAACAGCTAGAAGTGTTTTTGGCTCGCCAATGTAGCTTAGATTTTGAGAGTTAAGCCTATTTACCTTTAAGGTTAAAGTGCTGCAGTAATATGTTGCTTTAGGTATACAGGGTCTGTGCAGTGTGGTTATTGGCCGCTATTAAGCACTCGCGTAGCATAAACAAAACAGCAGCCTACAAGGGCTGCTGTTTGCTATGTGTTTGGCTTTCAAAGGGTTCGAGTTCGGGTAGAAAAAGCAAGTAAATCCAAACCACTACATTAAAATACGGGAGTAGGCCTAAAGTAGCAAATACGCCTACTGGGTAGCCCTTTAGCTGCGCGTACCGATAGCACTGATACGCAATTACACAATGTATTACGAGAAGTAAAATAATCAACTGCGCCATACCTTCCTCCTTAAACCTGACAAGCTTTAACCTCTATGTAATTGCTAGTCATGTATGCTTATAGGTAATGTCATTTTTTTATTGTTAAATCATCAAAATAACAAGACATTTACTAAGTGGTACGTAAAGTATAGGCAATAAGTGCAATAATGATAGTAATAAAATGCTTAAAACTGTTTAAAAATGTTTAGCTGGCGCTAGTGTGTTGTTGGATAAAAGGTTTCTTCTGGTAAATAATTTTAAGCGTCGATTGTACTTTTTCTACAGGCACAGGACGGGCAATAAAATAGCCTTGTCCGTAGTCAACACCAATCTCTTTTAGTGCAAAAAATATCTCTTCGCTTTCTACGTATTCTGCCACAGAGCGCTTATCAAGGGAGCGGCTTATATCGTTAATGGCCTTAACCAGTGCTAAGTCAATGGGGTCGTTAATCATGTCGCGTACAAACGAGCCATCTATTTTTACATGCTGTGCAGGTAACTGTTTTAAATAGTTAAATGTACTAAAGCCTGTACCAAAATCATCAATAGAAAAATGACAGCCTAAACTGTTTAGTTTTTCTATCATTTTACGGGTGGCTTTTAAATTGTTAACTGAGGCTGACTCGGTAATTTCAAAAATAATACGCGAAGGCGGTACGTGGTATTTTTCTAGGCTCGATTCTATATGTGGCACTAAGCGCTCATCTAAAAACGATTGAGCAGAAAGGTTAATAGCCACTTGGTTTAAATCTGGGTGTTCAGCCACGCTAGCAATGGCATTGCGAATAACACATTGGTCCATTAAAAAGGTGTCGTTTAGCAGCTCAAGAGAGGGAATAAATTGATTAGGGAAAATAAGTTTATCGTCTACTTTTAAACGCAGTAACGCTTCAAAATAAGCCACTTTATTGGCTTTAAAGTCCCATATTGGCTGATAGTGCAGCTCTACGTTATCTTGCTGAAGTGCTTGTCGAATCTCATGCCCCCACTCAAGCCCGGTTTGCAAGGTGTTATTTTGCGCATCTTCTTTTGAGTAGCAGTGCACTAGGTTACGGCCTAAACTTTTAGCAATATATAAGGCTATATCGGCTTGCTTGAGGCACTCACTCGGGTCGCAATTTTTAGCCGTTATTTGCGTTAAGCCAATAGAGCAGCTAATTGAATACACTTGGTCTTCAGATTTAAACTCGTGCTGTTCAATCGCGCTACAAATACTTTCTGCAATTAGGTGAGCGTCAAGCAGCTGCGTATTTTTTAAAATAACAGCAAATTCGTCACCGCCTATTCTACACACTAAATGCTTAGCGCTAATGTTTGCTTCAAATAATTGAGCTGCATCTTTTAGTACAATGTCGCCTTGTTGGTGGCCTTTGCTGTCGTTAATTATTTTAAAATGATCTAAATCGATGTAAATAAGCGCGTGCTCTACATCACCGTAGGTGTGCTTGGTTTGGCATATTTTATTGAGTTGTTGATCAAAATAATAACGATTATGTAAACCTGTTAGCGTATCGTGCAGGGCTAAGTGGCGCAGCTTTAATTCAGCTTGTTTACGCTCGTGTATGTTGTCGATTGTGGCAGTAATGGTGGCATTATTACGGCTGTTTTTTATTAGCTGTAAGCGGCATTCCACCCAAATCTGATTGCCATTTTTATGATTAAGTTGAATCTCGACTTGCTGCTGGTGCATGCCGCCATTAAGAATATCGTTAATGGTCGTATTTAGTTTTACTTGGCATTCATCAGAGCAATAATCGATTAATGATTTTTGCAAAGACGATTTAACCCCAAAGCCACTTAGTGTTTCCCAAGCAGGATTGATAAAGCGAATTTTACCTTGTTGGTCGAGCTCTAAAACCACCGTATTTAAATGCAGCAAAATACGTTGGTGCGCTGAAAACAGCTCTTTGTAGCGTACTTCGCTAATACTTAACTGTTCAACCTTTTGCGCAAACTCAGCATAACTAACCATAAAGTCTTCACGACGCGCAGCATGGTCACATACTTTATTTAAAAACGACGGGTCGTATGGCGCTCTTATAAAGTCGGTAACACCGGACAGCAGCAGCTGCTCTGCATAGTCGGCATCGTTATTATCAATAATAGTTACAATGGCTTGTTTAGGGTTATGTTGCAGTATTTCTTCGACTAAAACACTTGAAGTATCTGCGCGCGACGCGGTTGCATCAAGCAGTACAATGGCAAATTGTTGTTGGTTGTAAGCGTTTAAAGCACTTTGGCTTGAGGTCACATGGGTAATGGCAAAATTGAGCTTAAGTTGCTCTGCTATTTCATCGGCTTTTTGCGCTATTGGTTCAAGCAAGAGTAAATTAAGGCGACTGCTTTTTTCTAAATGCGTAGACAGAACATTGGCCAGCACCTGCGGCAGCATATCTTGGTGCTCAAAAGGCAGTACGGCATCTATGCCGTAACTACGAGCGGTGGTTTCTGCTATACGCTCACAGTAAATAGGCGGAATAAGTAAAATAGGGGTGTTTTTTGGGGTGTTAAGTAAGCCTGAGCGGATCATGCGAGAAAAACGCCAACCATCTATTTTCCCCACGCTTAAGCCCGTAATAATCATGTTTACTGGCTGCTTTTTTAACAGAGTGAGTGCATCTAGGCTATCTGCGGCTTCAATAAATTCAAATACGTTTAAGTACTCTAAAGTGGCGCGTATAGTGCGGCGTTCTTCGCTACTTGCGTTTAGAATGAGCAACTTCAGCTTATCTGCCACTTTTTTATAACCCCAAAACTAAACCATCATTATTAAGGACAGTAAGAATAATGATATTTACCAATAAGAACAAGATTATTTAAAGTAGTTACTCAAATGTATCTAAAATAGGGCGAATCCTCTCAACTGTGGTAGATATCTTGAGCTTAGCCGAGGATAGATATACACTTGGCGCGATTTTAATGATGTGGAATACCGACTATGCGCGTGGCTGACTTTAGCTTTGACTTACCTGATGAATTAATTGCTCGTTTTCCTAAACAAGACAGAACCAGTAGCCGTTTACTAACCCTAGATGGCCCAACTGGCAACGTTGAACACAAAGTGTTTAGCGACCTACTTGATTTAGTAAACGAAGGTGACTTATTAGTATTTAATAATACCCGCGTTATTCCTGCCCGTATGTTTGGCCAAAAAGCCTCTGGCGGTAAGGTCGAAGTACTTGTAGAGCGTGTAGTTGATGAACACCGCGTACTTGCCCATGTAAGAGCAAGTAAGTCGTTAAAGCCTGGTAACGAAGTTATTTTAGAAGGCAAAGCAAAAGCGACAATGATTGCGCGTCACGATACGTTATTTGAGCTTGAATTTGATCGCAGCCAAAATGTACTCGATATTCTAAACGACATTGGCCACATGCCTTTACCACCTTACATTGACCGCCCAGACACCGAAGCTGACCGCGAGCGTTATCAAACCGTTTATGGCGAAAAGCCCGGTGCAGTAGCAGCGCCTACAGCAGGGCTGCATTTTGACGATAAGTTAATGGCGGCACTAAAACAAAAAGGCGTAAACATGGCGTTTGTTACGCTACATGTTGGCGCAGGTACGTTTCAGCCGGTGCGTGTAGAAAGCGTAGATGAGCATGTAATGCACTCTGAATACATTGAAGTACCTGATGAGGTGGTTCACGCTGTTGCTAATACAAAAGCTAACGGTGGGCGTGTTATAGCTGTGGGAACTACTTCTGTACGCTCGTTGGAGTCGGCAGCAAAAGTACACGGCGGTAAATTAGAGAGCTATTTTGGCGATACCGATATTTTTATTTTTCCGGGTTATCAGTTTAATGTAGTTGATGCCATGGTGACTAACTTTCACTTGCCTGAATCAACCCTCATAATGCTAGTAAGTGCCTTTAGCGGCCAAGATAACATTATGGGCGCGTACAACACGGCTATAGAACAAAAGTACCGCTTTTTTAGCTACGGCGATGCGATGTTTTTAACACGTAAATAAGCACGTTTTTATCCGGTACCGTTTTTAAAAGCCCAGCTCGCACGCTGGGTTTTTATTTGCCTGCGCTAATACGCAGTGAATTTAGCGCAGCTAATAGTAATAACGGGGCAAAAAGGGTAGAATCGAGCGGTTAAATTATAGCTTGTTGGACTGTTTTTCCGACATTGAGGATGATATGAAATTTGAATTAGACCGCACCGACGGAAAAGCGCGCCGCGGCCGCTTGATTTTTGACCGTGGTGTAATAGAAACGCCTGCATTTATGCCAGTAGGTACTTACGGTACTGTTAAGGGCATGACCCCAGATGAAGTTAAAGCCACAGGGGCGCAAATTTGTTTGGGTAACACCTTTCATTTAATGCTACGCCCAGGTACTGAAATCATTAAACAACACGGTGATTTACACGACTTTATGAATTGGGACTTTCCAATTTTAACCGACTCAGGTGGTTTCCAAGTATTTAGCCTTGGTGCTATGCGTAAAATTACCGAAGAAGGCGTGTTGTTCCAATCGCCGGTAAATGGTGACCAAATTATGATGTCACCTGAAAAATCAATGGAAGTACAGCGTGATTTAGGCTCAGACATCGTAATGATTTTTGACGAATGTACGCCATACCCTGCCACCGAAAAAGAAGCAAAAGACTCAATGGAGCTATCGCTTCGTTGGGCTAAGCGCTCTAAAGAAGGCCACGGCGATAACCCATCAGCCTTATTTGGTATTATTCAAGGTGGTATGTACCCAGAGTTACGTGCACAATCACAAAAAGGCCTAGAAGAAATTGGCTTTGATGGTTACGCATTAGGCGGCCTATCGGTTGGTGAGCCTAAAAACGAAATGATGAATATTCTTGATCATTGTGCGTACAAAATGCCAGAAGACAAACCGCGCTACTTGATGGGTGTAGGTAAACCTGAAGACTTAGTTGAGTCTGTACGCCGTGGTATTGATATGTTTGACTGTGTAATGCCTACCCGTAATGCACGTAATGGTCATTTATTTATTAGCACAGGTACAATTAAAATTCGTAACGCAGTACATAAAACAGACACTGGCCCACTTGATCCTGAGTGTGATTGTCATACCTGTAAAAATTATTCGCGTGCTTATTTGCATCACCTTGATAAATGTAACGAAATTTTAGGCGCACGACTAAACACAATCCATAACTTGCGTTACTATCAGCGTGTTATGGAAGGCCTACGCAATGCAATTAGCGAAGGTAAACTAGAAGAATTTGTTAGTGATTTTTATGCTCGCCGTGGCCAAGACGTGCCAGAGCTTGCAGATATAAATTAAAATTTAAAAATATAGAGGAAGTATTATGAGTTTATTTATTTCAAACGCACACGCCGCTGCTGGTCAACCTGCTGCAAGTGGTGGCTGGGAAATGCTAATTATGTTAGCTATTTTCGGTTTAGTTTTTTACTTTTTAATTTACCGTCCACAAGCTAAGCGTGTTAAAGAGCACAAAAGCCTTATGAGCGCGATGGCTAAAGGTGATGAAGTACTTACCCAAGGCGGTTTAGTAGGTAAAATTGTTAAAATTACTGAAGATAAAGATTTCATCGTGATTTCTTTAAATGAGCAAGCTGAAGTAACAGTACAAAAATCGGCAGTATCTGCTGTATTGCCTAAAGGCACAATGAAGTCACTATAAAAATAAAAAGGACATGCCTGTGTTAAACAAGTTTCCAATTTGGAAGTATTTACTTGTTTTAGCTGTGGTAGCCATTGGCCTTTTATATGCTTCTCCAAACTTGTATGGCCGCGATCCGGCCATTCAGGTTTCGGGGGCAAAAGGCGCAGATGTCGATCTCAGTGTAGTAGACAAAGTAAACGCAACCCTCAAACAACATAATGTAACAGCTAAGTCTACCGTGCTTGAAGGCGGCCAAGTATTAGTACGTTTTAAAAATGTTGAAGAACAGCTAAAAGCGCAAGACTTACTGCGTAATTCTCTTAGCGACGATTATATCTCTGCTATTAATATGGCACCTGCGCAACCTTCATGGTTAAAATCATTGGGTGGTAACCCTATGAAGCTAGGCCTTGATTTAAGTGGTGGTGTTCACTTCACCATGGAAATCGACATGGCAACCGCGGTAGATAATCAGCTAGAGCAAATGGAACAAGATTTTCGTAGCGACCTACGCGAAGAAAAACTTCGTTACCGTAGTGTTCGCCGCGTAGCGGGCTCTGAGCGTATGCGTGTAGAAATGCGTACCGAAGAAGATAAAGAGGCGGCTGAACGCTTTTTAGCATCGCGCTACCCATTAAACGTATACATTGATGATAGCAGTAACGATCGCGCATTTTTTGCCACTATGAGTGAGCAAAAGCTTAAAGAAATACGTGACTACGCTATTAAGCAAAACGAAACCATTATTCGTAATCGTATTAACCAAATTGGTGTTGCAGAGCCTAACGTACAGCGCCAAGGTGCTGAGCGTATTATTGTGCAACTACCAGGTGTACAAGATACAGCACGCGCTAAAGAAATTTTAGGTGCAACGGCCACGCTTGAATTTCGTGAAGTAGACGAAAACGCAGACCCAAGTGCTGCTGCTCAAGGACGTATTCCTGCGGGCACAGAAATGATCATGAGCCGTGATGGCTACCCTGTGGTACTTAAAAAACGTGTCATTCTTGAAGGTAGCCATATCACTGGTGCACAATCAGGGAACGACGAATACCAGCGCCCACAAGTAAGCATTACCTTAGATAGCAAAGGCGGGGCAAAAATGAATGCCTTTACCAAGCGCGCTATTGGTAAGCGCATGGCAACGGTATTTATTGAGTACAAGCCATCGGGTAAAAAAGATGCGGACGGTAAAGCACTTCCACCTATTAAGGTAGAAGAGGTTATTAACGTTGCGACTATTCAGGCTCGTCTTGACCGTTCATTCCGTATTACAGGTATTGATAACCCAGCCGAAGCCCACAACTTAAGCTTACTATTACGCGCCGGTGCATTAGTAGCGCCAATTCAAATTGTTGAAGAGCGCACAGTAGGCCCAAGCCTAGGTCAAGAAAACATTGAAGCCGGTATGACAGCGGTAGCCCTTGGCTTTGCGTTTGTACTTGCCTTTATGCTTATTTACTACAAAGGGTTTGGTTTAGTTGCCAACATTGCACTAGCAGCTAACTTAGTGCTTATTGTAGGTGTAATGTCGTTAATTCCAGGAGCCACATTAACGCTGCCAGGTATTGCCGGTATTGTATTAACAGTGGGTATGGCGGNGGCCGCAGCCCTCAACAAGCCGTTCATTTTGGTTACGATAGCGCCTTTAGTACTATTTTTGATGCCAATATTACTACTTTAATTGCTGCGGTTATTTTATTTGCAGTGGGCACTGGCCCTATTGCAGGTTTTGCCGTAACGCTGGCAATTGGTATTTTAACTTCAATGTTTACAGCCATAGTTGGTACCCGTGCGGTAATTAACTTATTTATTGGTGGTAAGCGCATTGATAAACTTTCAATTTAAGGAGCGGACATGCAAATTTTAAGTTTGGGTGGTAAAACCCTACGTTTCATGTCACTTCGTAAAGTGGCTATGGGTTTTTCTACGCTATTAATTTTAGCGTCGTTTGCCTCAATTTTTATCAAAGGTTTAAACTTTGGTTTAGATTTTACTGGCGGTACCGCTGTAGAGGTTGGTTTTTCGCAACCTGCAGATTTGAAAAAAGTACGCTCAGTATTAGCTGAAAACGGGTTTGCCGATGCCTCAGTGCAGCTGTTTGGTTCTAGCCAAGATATTTTGGTTCGTTTAGCGCCGCGTGGCAGTGAAGTAAAAGCCGAAGTTATTGGTAACCAAGTTATTACTGCCTTAAAGCAAGCTGATGAGAGCGTAGTAATGCGCCGCATTGAGTTTGTAGGCCCAAGCGTAGGGGAAGACTTAAAAGAGCAGGGTGGCCTTGCCATGTTAACTGCGCTTATTTGTATTTTGATTTACGTGGCATTTCGCTTTGAGTGGCGTTTTGCTGTGGGCGCGGTAGGTGCACTATTACACGATGTAATTATTACAGTTGGTTTGTTTTCTGTATTAGGGTTAGAGTTTGACTTAACTATTTTAGCGGCAATATTGGCGGTAATTGGTTACTCACTTAACGATACTATTGTTGTATCTGACCGTATTCGTGAAAACTTCCGTAAAGTACGCATCGACGACACTATCGAAATTATCGACATGTCGTTAACGCAAACACTTAACCGTACACTTGTAACGTCAATCACCACTATTTTGGTATTGATTGCGCTATTTGTGTGGGGCGGACAAACCATTCATGGCTTTGCTACAGCCCTGTTATTTGGTGTGTTCATTGGTACTTATTCTTCAGTTTATGTTGCAAGCTCGGTAGCTATTACCATGGGCGTAAGTAAAGAAGATTTAATACCAGAGGTAATTGAAAAAGAAGGCGCAGACCTAGACGCATTGCCGTAATAGAGTTAACGCTAAATAAAACCGCTCAATTGAGCGGTTTTTTATTGCGCGCGGTTTATAGAGCTTGGTTGCTTTAAGATTAAACGTACACGCCTTTTAGGCTGAACTTAAAGCCTTGAGCCGGTTATATAATTAAGCCATTACAATAACGTATGAATAGTAAACAGTATATTAGGCTATAAACTTAGCGCTTAGATTGTACCGCCCCTAAATTGTGTAAATTTAATCCGGAATGGTCAATAGCCGCTAATGCCATAAAATTGTCATACAGGCTTGCTACTTTAATGCCCCTATTAAACGACAATCAGGTTTTGCAGTGACGATGCAGCGCAAAGTACTAGAGTACATTTTAAGTAACGGTGAAATAACCACGTTATTTCAGCCTATTTTTGATATAGCTAATCAAACAATTATAGGTTACGAAGCGCTAAGTCGAGGGCCTAAAAACAGCCCTCTGGAAATGCCTAACCGACTGTTTGAAGCGGCCAGTGAGCACGCTTTAATTTCAGAGCTTGAGCTATTATGCCGCTCAAAAGCAATTGAAAACTTTGTAAAGCTTAATCTAAACGGTAAGTTATTTTTAAATGTAAGCCCTAAAACCTTGCTTGACCCTTGCCACCCAAAAGGTGAAACCTTGCACTTAATAGAGCAGTTTGGTTTAGCAGCAAACCGAGTGGTAATTGAGGTAACAGAGCAAGAAAAGGTCGACGATGGTTTTTTATTATTAAAAACAATTGCACACTACCGCGAGCTGGGTTTTACCATTGCCATTGATGATTTAGGTGCTGGTTACTCGGGTTTAAAACAGTGGTCTGAACTATGCCCCGATTTTGTAAAAATCGACCGTTACTTTATTGATCATTGCGATGAAAGCGAAGTTAAAAAAGAGTTTTTAAAATCGATTACGGTACTCGCAAAAGCAACAAACACCGCCGTAATAGCCGAAGGCATAGAAAGAGTGGAAGAGCTTGCCTATGTTGAAAGCTTAGGGATAGCAAACGTACAAGGTTTTTTACTGGAAAAACCAAACTCAAACCCAAGCCTTGATTACAGCTCAGAGCAATTACAAGCATTGAACTTTAAACAGCCAAGCAATACGTTTGATCAATCAATGGCGATTGGCTGGCTTGCTGTTACACAAGAAGCAATAGACAGCGAAACCCGTTGCAAAGACGCCCACAAGCTATTCGAAAAAGACAAAGCCGTGATGAGCCTAGCGGTTTTAAATAAAGCCGGCCAACCGGTTGGGTTACTACATAAAGATCAGCTCACAGAGGTGTTTGCAGCGCCCTATGGCCATGCACTTTACGACAAGTGCCCCGTAACTGACTTTATGGATAAACAACCTTTAGTGGTGGATGAAAACCAACTTCTTGATACCGTGAGTCAGCAAATTACAGAGCAAGACTTTGATATTCGCCGCCATATTGTGATCACCCGTAATGAACGTTACTTAGGGCTTGCCCCTTTACGTGATATTTTAAAGCACATAACAGAAGAAAAAATTCGTCACGCCCAGCATGCTAATCCACTCACTATGCTCCCTGGTAATGTAGCGATTAATGAGGCAATAGAGCAAAGGTTACGCTCACAAAGTGCGTTTTCGCTTGCCTATATAGATCTTAATCACTTTAAGCAGTTCAATGATTTATACGGCTATGCCAGTGGCGATAGTGTGATTAAATTATTGGCAGATGTAACCGTGCAAGCATGCGAAAACAGTGCTAACTTTGTAGGACATATAGGTGGTGATGACTTTATGGTTGTGTTTGACCAATCAGATGCTGTGTATATTTGTAATACCATAATTGAGCAGTTTGAACTGCAATCACGCACTTTTTTTACGCCTGAGCACATTAAGAGCAAAGGTTACTGGGCTACAAATCGTGAGGGAGAAAAGCAATTTGTACCTTTACTTACGTTATCAATTGGCCTTGTGGAGCCCGACTTACAAGAATGTAAAAACAGCCATCAAGTTGCAGCACTTGCAACAGATGCTAAAAAAGAGGCTAAGCGGTATCGCCATAGTTATTTGTTTATTTGTAAGCGCAGAAAGCCTGCGCCTGCCGTAGTGCGCTTAGCACCAGAGAATAAACAGGTGGTATAAAAAATAGGTAATTATTATGTTGCCATTAAAAGTAGTTGTTGGTGGGTTTGCTTTATTTGCGGTTAGTTTTTTTGTGCAAGGGGTAGAGATTGTTAATGTTGCTCAAAAGCAAAGTGTGCAAAATGCCCGTGAAGAATACCTAAGTGAGCTATTAACACGAGCCCTAGAGCGGGCTAATTACCCTGTAGACATAAAAATGCAGCCAGTGAGCTTACAGCAACAGCGTGACCTGATTGAGCTAGATAAAACAGAGTTAGATGTTTATTGGAGCATGAGCAGCCCAGAACGAGAGGCACGGGCAATAGCCGTTAAAGTCCCGCTGTTTAAAGGCTTTATAGGCAAGCGCGTTTTATTAACCAGTAAAAAAAATGTCGAAAAATTTAAAGGCATTACCACTTTGGCGCAATTAAGTGAGCTCTCGGCAGTGCAAGGGCATGATTGGCCAGATACAAAAATAATGGCCTATAACGGCTTACATGTAAGGCCGCTGAGTAACTATCAAGCTATGTTTACGCTTACTAGCCGTGGCAGAATTGATTACTTTCCTCGCTCATTTATCGAAGTTAATTCTGAGCTTGTTGCCAATGCGCAGAGTAACTTAGTTATTGTGCCTAATTTATTTATTAGTTATCCCACCGGTATTTATTATTTTGTTGTAAGTAGTAAGCCAGCTTTAGCGCAAGCCATAGAGCTTGGGTTGCAAAACATGCAAAACAGCGGAGAGTTTGATGCGTTATTTGATGAGTATTTTGCAAAAGACATAAACTCTCTCCCTTTTACAAAAGGTTATACCACGGAGCTAAAGCTCGATAACCCTTACTTTTAAAACAAAAAAGGAGCCATAGGCTCCTTTTTTATAATAGGGTTACATGCACTTTATTAGCGAAGTAACGCTTCAGGTAATACTGGGCGAATTTCACGGATAATTGCTTGCGTAAGCTTAGGTGCACCACAAATAATGTTACCGCTATTGTTGTAGTTAACGCCACCTGCAAAATCAACAACCATGCCGCCAGCTTCTTTTACAAGTAACTCGCCTGCTGCTGTGTCCCACGGTTTTAAACCAATTTCAAAAAAGCCATCAACACGGCCCGCAGCTACATACGCCATATCTAGCGCTGCAGAACCTGCACGACGAATATCAGCAGTTTGTGTAAACAATGCTTTAAACGCGTCTGTGTATGCATCTAAGTGGTGTTTTTGTTTGAAAGGGAAACCTGTTGCTAAGATTGAACCAGCTAATTCTACGGTTTTAGTAACGCGTAAACGCTTGCTGTTTAGCTGTGCGCCTTGACCACGAGATGCAGTGAAAAGCTCGCCACGAATTGGATCGTAAATTACAGCTTGGTCTAAACGACCTTTTACTTTAAGTGCGATAGAAACCGCGAAATGAGGGATACCCTTGATGAAGTTAGTTGTGCCATCAAGCGGGTCAACAATCCATTGGTAATCTGCATCTTTGCCTTTGTGCTCACCTAGTTCTTCACCAACAATGCAGTGATCAGGGTAAGATTTTAAAATTGTATCACGAATTACGGCTTCGGCTTCTTTATCAATGTTAGTCACTAAGTCGTTAGTGCCTTTTTGTTGAATCTCAACTTTTGATAAATCTTCACTTGCGCGAAGTAAAATTTTGCCTGCGTTGCGCGCAGCGCGAACCGCAATGTTTAACATTGGATGCATGGTATTACCTTTGGGTTGTAAAAGAACGTTTATATATTTAAGCCGGCGTATTTTAGCGACTTTTGCCATAAAGTAAACAATAAACCCTAAATACTTTTGTGCGTTTTTTGTACGGCCTTGAAATGCATGTAAATTTATTCGTATCTAAGACGTGTTGGCGTGTATGGATTGAAATTTGTTCAACCAAAGGGCGACTTAATCACAGCGCGAAGTGCGAAGCCTTGGGGGCTCAATAACTTCCATGAAGCAAAGCTTCCGCGTCCTGCTCACGCCCCTTACCTACATCCATGTAGGCAAAGCTTCCGCGTCCTGCTCACGCCCCTTACCTACATCCATGTAGGTAAAGCTTCGCGTCCTGCTAGCCAACGTATTGTTGTAAAAATTAATCTTAAAAGGGCAGTACTCGCCAATATTATTAAAAACTAAAAAAAGTGCTTTACCTAAAGTTAGCTTGAGGTTTTATCTTGTGTTTAAGCAATCAACTAGGGTAAATAATAATGAAATTAGAACACGTACATTTAGTAGTAAACGATATAAATGCCATGCTTAAATTTTACCAAGCAGCCTTTCCTTATTGGTCTATTAGAAGTGAAGGGCATAACACCTGGTATGGCAAACCTAAGCGCTGGGTACATTTTGGCGACGATAATCACTACATTGCTATAAGCGATAATGGCGAGCATAAAAACAGAGATTTGGCAGGGCATCAAGTCGGGCTGGCTCACTTTGCCTACGTTACAAACAACCTAGACGCTGTTATACAGCGCTTAAAACACGCCGGATTTAGCATTGATAAAGAGGGTGCAGAAAACCCATTTAGAAAAAACGTATATTACTTAGACCCAGCCGGGTTCGAGGTTGAGTTTGTGCAGTATATGAGTGACATTCCAAGCGAGCGTAATAACGACTTATAAAATAGGCAGTAACTAACGGTGTAGAAAAGCGCATAATATGGCTTTTCTACCCATTGTGTTTTTACCCGTATTATTTATTACTCACCCCAAGCTGGGCCTTTAAATCATTAGCAAAACTCACAAACTTTTCTTTAATGGTGCGTTTAACTTTTACCTCCACCGAACCTAAAACTGTTTTACCTTCGAGGTTAATTGTGGGGCCTTGGCGCTTATTAAGCGACACCGTTTTGTTTTCAAAACTACCTAATATACAAAACATTTTAGAAACTACATTGACGTGCTCTGGTACGTAAATTTCTTCGCTGCCAAAAATACAATTTACATGCACGGTAACATGTTGGTGAGCAAAAATAGCATCAGTAAAATCTAAAACAATCGACCCCATATAGTTTTGAATGTAAATATCTTTAGGCACCACCCATTGGCCGCTACGCTCGCTTGAGCCTAAAATGCTTCGCAGTGTTAAGTTTTCTTCATCCGCTTGTTGGGCGCTGTAGTTAGGGGCAAATTGCATTTGCTTTTGAGCACTGTACTGGGTATCCGTAGTAAGGGTTAAATCCTCTACTAAATTAAGTAATACGGTATTTTCGGTTGCTTCCATTGCACTGTCTAAGCGCCTTTCAAAGGCTTCAGCTGAAATAACGCCATGGCTGTAGTTATAAATAAGTTGGTCTATCACTTGTTCGCGAACTTGCTCTATTGGGCGGTCTTCAATTTTTACAGACATGGGAATAATCCTTTTTATATGAGTTACCACTTTACATAGCAAGTGCTGTACCAAAATTTAACTATCTATATATCAATGGCTTATTATTTTAATAACTCCGCTTAATTTATTATATTAACGATAGATTAACCAAAACAGCAATATAATCGTTATTTTCACCACTTAAGAAAGTTTTACCTAATAGCCTGTAAATGTTTACTCGGAGGTGTTTTTATTTATACCTAATAAAATAGCTAACTCCATGAATTTAAAGTGTTAATAAAGTTGGCCTAAAGCTCGCATACATAAAAGTGTCTTTAATCAAAAGGAGAAAGATTATGAAAACATTCAACAAATCTATGATTGCGGCTTTAGTTCTAGGTACTACAGCTATGGGTGCTCAAGCGGGCACTTGGGAAAATGAAAGTAAAGATGCTTGGATTGATGGTAAGGCAGAAACAGTGCTTCTTATGAACACTAATCTAAACAACTTTGACATTAACACTGATGTAAAAAATGGCAAGGTAGTACTTACAGGTAAAGTAAACAGCGACCTTGATAAAGAGCTAGCTGAAGAACTTGTAATTAGCCTAGATGGCGTATCTGATGTAGAAAACAACCTAACTGTTGTGAAAAACATGGATATGGACGACAAAGATCGTGACACTATGGATGATGACGATAACGACTTAACTGACGCTAAAATCACCACAGTAATTACTACACGTTTCTTATTTGACTCAGAAGTTGACGGTACAGATATCGATGTTGATACCGACAACGGTATAGTAAAACTTAAAGGTTCTGTTGAAACAGAAGCTGAAAAGCAGTTAGCAGTAAAAATTGCTAAAAATGCTGAAGATGTACGTGACGTAGTAGATGAACTAACTATTGTTGCTGAATAATACACTATACTAAAAAGCCCAGCTTAGCTGGGCTTTTTGCTTGTCATTTTAAAGGAGCTACATCATGGATATCATTCGTATAATACTGTCGATTTTATTACCGCCACTGGGTGTATTTTTACAAGTTGGTTTAGGTATGCACTTTTGGCTAAATATTTTACTAACTTTACTAGGTTACTTCCCTGGTTTAATTCACGCTATCTACATTATTGCTAAAAAATAATGTGTGGTGTGTTCAATGTGAGCCGGCCACTTTTTTATAATTATTAAAATTGTAAAAAAGCGGCTTACATACTTCTGCGTTTATTTTTCTGTTATTTCCTGCCTATTCGCATGCAAAAAGATTACTATTTAAGCAGTCAGCTTACTGATTGTTAAAATAAAGGTTTTTGCTAGTGACAAGCCTTAAAAAACTTTTTATACTGCAACCCGCTTTAGTCGCTCAGTGGCTAAACGCTTCAAAAATTAACTACCTCGTAGTTATACAAAGTTGGCCCCTTAGCTCAGTTGGTTAGAGCACACGACTCATAATCGTTAGGTCCCCAGTTCGAGTCTGGGAGGGGCCACCACTTTTCAAAGCTTTCCAAGTAAATACCTACTAACCGAATTTATCCTGTGCTACCTCTGTGCTACTTTTCAATATAGCAGATGGATTGTTTATCTTGAATCTTAAGTTTTATTTCATATTGATAATTTTTATATAAGATGTGTTATAAGTTTTAAGCTAGAAATGAACAATTAATTTTTAAATGGATGGACAGGTATGGATACTACTTTAATCAAAGACATATTAATGTTTACAGTTGCGTTGTATGGAGCAACCCTTGCAACTTTTACTTACAGGCGGGG
>NZ_AUTO01000151.1:0-14511 GCF_000498055.1 Pseudoalteromonas sp. TB51 | reverse complement strand
CCTGCCGATGCATTAAAGCTTACTATCTTAAATACGGGACAGACCAGTTGTTTTGTGGAGGGGTTTGGTGTAGTTGGTGAAGATGGAAAATTTTTAGATTTGGAACTGATTTCTCAAGTGAATCGGAGGCTACAAGCTGATTTCAAAGGCAATACGCTGAGTGGCTTTACAGCCACAAACCAAAAATTTAATCTCTTGCATGAAGATAGAGAGGTAAAGCCTAATTCTACATCAGTTGCTTTTCTCAGTTTGAAGGGGCAAAAGGAACTTCTTGATAGTAATAAATCGAAAAAACTATTTATTTTCTTTGAGTCAGCAAAAGTAATGAAAAAAAAGGAAATAGATTTTAAAGACTTAAAATTCTGCAAAACTTAACGAAACAAAAGTGTATTTAACGGTCTGAATTTCTATCTCAAGTAAACCTCAGTAATTTCAGCCCTGAAATGGCCTAGCTCTTGCGATACTGTCTCGAGAGCTATTGCCCTACTTAAACCGAAACTCCTTAGCTCAGCCATTCTCTCTTGTGCGTAGCTATGCCTGAGGCCATGACCGCCATTTGAAAAAAAGAGTGTTCGACTAGATGCTTTTGAGAATGAGCATGACCATTTATGACCACCACCAATATCATAACGTTGCAAATAGTTAATTTCCCTATCACGAACCGTTATTGGCTGCGCTAAGCGCCTTTGTTCTAGTTGTGTAGCCAGTGCGTTAGGTATTAGTATATCACGGATTAGGCCACCTTTGCCTTTCACTGTATAAATACAACCTTCTCGACCAAGCCATTTGCTGTCTAGTGCTGGACGGCTATCTGCTTTTCGCTCTGATACTCTGGCAATCGTTAAAAGTTCATGGGCTCTTAACCCTGCTGCGTAGGCTATTTGTGTAGATAAATTATATTTTCTAGTTTGGTGTTCACTAATTGCATGAGCTTGAGCAGGAGTGTAGGCGCGAGACTTTTCGATTATCTCTTTTTCAGATTTTATTACAGTCAGTGTTTCTTTAGGCCCAAGTTTGCCGTTGAGTTTAAACATAGCTTGAATTGCTTGTCGTTCCATATCCAGCGTTTTTTGGCCTGCAAACTCACTGCGGTAATCAAGATATTTATAAGCATCTTGAAGGCTCATACCCTGTACACCATTAATTCCAATATCTTTTGACCACCGAGCTATTTTTATAAGTGCAGCTTTATAACTTCGAGCAGTACCTAGAGATTTAATAATTTTGTGCTTAAATAAGTTTTTAGCCAGCTTTTCCGCTTGCGTTTCTGGTTTTGCGAACTTAGGCATTTTTATCAACCCACCGTTTTACAGTTGTCCAATGTGCTCTCACTCCTTTACGCAAGAGCCATCTTTGTAGGTTGGCTATATTCGTATCTTCTTCGTAAAGAGCTAGAAGTTGTTGTTTATGTTTATCGAGCTTGGATGGCTTAAATCGTTTTTTACTGATCAATTTTTTCTCATTCTTTAGGCGCAATGCTTCTGCTTTAGCATTAAAGGTCATAGTTATTCTCCGGTGTGATTGTAAGAAAAACTGGCTGATAAAGCTCAGCGGCTAACGCCTATTCGCCCCTGTTTTACGCATGCGTAAGGCTCGGACTGATCGCGCCTAAAAATCAAAAGGCTTGGTTTTATAATGAAGCTGAAAGCTTCTGAAATGGGTGTCACAGAGAATGTAACAACGTGTTGAAGGCAGCAGAAGAGCGCCTGTTTTTTTCTTGCCCTTAGGGCTTGATTAATATTTAGATTAGCAGCTTTAATTTATATTTCAATCTGCAAATAAAAATCTGCGTGTAAGATGCTCAGAGCCCATACCCCGCTATGTACAAGCCTATTTTAGGCTTCTACATAGCGGGGTATGGGCGAAGCCCAGAAAAGAGGAGGCTATTGCTCATGATGCCTCACTTTTATTGTATTGAACTATAGGGAGCTTTTTGATATTTTTAGAAGGCTTACGGGCAGATTTGGACTGCGTATCGCAGTTTTTGATTTAAATGTTACTTTGTGTCTGCTACCTTATCGGCTCGTCCGGGTATGTTGACAATTCGTCCTATCATCATTTCGCAAAAGAGTGCCCGTAAGCCCTCTAAATTAAGTGAATAGCCTAAAGGATTAAATGGTTGTCTAAGCTGGAAGCCCTAAGAAAAAGTAAGTCGATAAATGACTTTGCCCCTATTTTAGGTTACAAACCAAAGTCTCTCGCGTTTATCTTATTCAAAATACCTGATGAAGATAAGTACACTTGTTTTGATGTAGCAAAAAAGTCTGGAGGCAAACGAACAATATCTAAGCCATGCGAAAAATTAAAAGCACTTCAAAGAAAACTAGCCGATCTACTGTATTCGTGCTCTGATGAATTAAAGCCTACAAACCAGAGCATAAAATCCTTCAAAGGAGAGAATAAGCACTTACCTCAATCAGAAAGGGCTAAAAAGTCAATCTCTCATGGCTACGAAAAAGGATTATCTATAGCATCAAATGCTTCTATGCATACAAATAAGCGTTATGTTTATAACATAGATATTAGATCATTTTTCCCATCGTTTAATTTTGGTCGTGTAAGAGGTTTTTTTATAAAAAATAAAAACTTTAGGTTACATCCAAAAGTTGCAACTCTTATTGCACAAATATCTTGTTTTGAAAATGAGTTGCCCCAAGGTAGTCCTGCCTCGCCAGTTATTTCAAATCTCATTTGCAAAAGTTTAGATATTGAGTTGTTGAGCATAGCGAAGAAGTATGGCTGTATTTACACTAGATATGTTGATGATTTAACATTTTCAACAAATCAGAAATTGTTTCCTAAAGAAATAGCTATTAAGCCTCGTTTTGGATTTGGAAGAGAGGATTGGCGGCTAGGTAAGGAAGTAGAGGCGTCAATAATCAAATCAGGCTTCCAGATAAATTCAAAAAAGTGTCGAATGCAATACAAAACTTCTTCTCAGGAAGTTACAGGGCTTACTGTTAATAAAAAAGTAAATGTACGTAATGTGTACTATAGAAATGCTAGGGCGATGGCCCATAGTCTGTTTAAATATGGTTTCTACTATAGACCAGCCCCTAGTACATCTAAAATCAGGAATGAATCAAAAAAAAGTTTGTATCAACGCCTTTACTCAATTCTTTTTCGACGGGTAGTAAGAGCGACATCAGCAAAAAAGAAAGTAAAACAGATAGAGTCAGTAGACCCTCTTATTGGAATGCTTGCTTATATTTTTAATATAAAGTCTTATCGCAATAAATTTGTACGTAAAGGTTTTAGACCTGATATTCATAATGGTATTAGAACAAAATCAAATGGAAGCATAACGTTTCCAACAGTTGATAGGTCAGAATCTTATGAAGATGATAACCACGTTATTGCGCTAGACGGCATTAAAAATCTGTATGGTAAAGTGCTATTCTATAAATATTTTTATGCTTTGAAAAAACCGCTAATCATAGGTGAGGGCAAGACAGATAATATTTATTTAAAATGTGCAATTGATAGGCTTGCCAATACATTTCCTCAATTAGCTAAAAATAGCTCTGGCTCTCAACAGGTTTCTTTCTTTAACAGGACGCCAACTAATACTGATATGTTAAGACTTGCCGAAGGCACTCCAGGGTTAGAGTATTTAATCAGTATTTATAAACGTTTTATGAGCTTTTATAAATGTGAAGGAAAAGAATACCCCGTTATTTTTATCGTGGACAACGATGGTGCAGGGCAAGGTTTTATTGAGAAGGCTAGAAAGATTCGAGATCAAACAAGAAAAGCAAAAAAAGTGAAGGCACAACACAGACATAAGTATTATTACTTTGAAAATGTTTATATTGTCCCTATTCCAGCTAAGGACAGTAGTGGTAATGAGATAAAAGATATAGAAGACTTATTTGATAAGTCAGTGTTAGATGAAAAGTTAAAAGGGAAAGTTTTTTATCGGAAAAATAAAGGGCTAGATTCAAGTAAGCACTATGGTAAGGCCTACTTTTCCGAGTATGTTATCAAACCTAAAAAAGATAAAATAAAATTTGATGAATTTCAGCCAATATTAGCTGACATAGCTGATATTATTAAAAGCTATGATAAGCAGAACCTTGATTAAGATTTGTTAAACCTTTTTAGTGACAATAAAAAGTTCAAATTACCAAAAACTAATTTTTAAGAAGTAGTTAAGCTATTAACTAAGCCAAAGTAAAATCTTCACCGCTAACTCATCTTCAATACAATACAGGTACGCAGTTGGTACTTCTAAAATATCAGCCAGTGCTTTCACTGTTTTAAAGTCTGGGGCGTGTACGCCTTTTTCGTACTGGTTCATTCTTGCTGATGCTGCAAACTGATCCATTCCAGCCAAAATTCCCAATTGTTTTTGCGATAGCCCTTTGGCTTTTCTTGCCTCTTTTAAGCGCTTTGGAAATGGTGATTCGTCATTAGTTTTCATTATTTATTGCTCTTAGCTTGAAAACTAAGAGTTTCTTAGCTTTAATTGAATCTAGATACTAAGGAATACTTAGCTTTTGCTTTTGTAACGAATTTAGTTTGGAGGAATGAATATGCTTGAAACGTTTGTGTGTGTATTGATCGGGGCTATCTACTTGCTGGTAAGTATATTTACAAGCGATGAGCAGTCGTCGAACGAAAACGAGCAACTAGATCAATTGAATGATGGTATGGGCAATATTATCGCTGATGGTGAATTTATGTCGCGTGAAGAAGCTGAAGATGCACAATCACGTGGAGAGCTTTACGACACCTATTACTAGTAATAGTTAGGCATGCCTAACTTTAAAGAATAGGGTAGTGAGCAAAATTAGGCATGCCTAATTTCAGGAGTAATGTAATGCTACTTTTAGATCTATACAAAAATGTTGAGCTAAGGCCATTTATACCTGTAGTAGCTGAGTTTCAAAGCCGCCTAGCTGGTATCGAAGCTGAATGTGAGCCATTAGGACTATCATTTGAAAAAGAAGTGCAGTCAGAGCAGGAAATCTTTTTTGCTTTGATTTCTCAGAAAGCACTGGCTTTCGATATAACAAATGAAATAGGTGAGGTTTGGGATATTAGGTTAGAGCCTTTCAGTCATTTCAAATCTCGAAGCAAAAAAATCACTTTCCCCTTCATGGGCTGTAATGAGCAGAAGCAACAAAATATTAGTGAGTGGATTATTGCTTTGTGTAATTGGGAAGGATCTTTTCTATACTCAAGTGCAAAGCATTAGCTGAGATTGCAGTTATGACATTATACGAATGGTTTCAAATGTGGATTTTAATGGTGTTAGCGATTCGCGCTACTCGACGCTACGACAAGCTGAAAAATGATCTTTTCACAGCAATTAAAGAAGGCAGGATTTAGATATGGCTCCTTTGTTAGTTGGTTGCGCTTTGATTCTAAGTCTTGTGATCTTCTTCGCTGTTTTGTTTTATCTTAAAAATAATAGTTAGTGCACCTACCCAAAGGTGCACAGTTAATTACTATTAATTAATCACTTTACAGTACACCTAAAGAAGAAATAGCTTGAGAAACATGTTCAATTTTAGAGTTAACAAGGTGACTGGGGAAAACTAAAAATATCAGCATTAGCCAGTATCTTAGAGTTAAATTGATTTGTAGCTTATAAACATTATCTACTTTGTTAAGTTCTATAACTTTACAGTAATTCTTATATTTTTCTTTCTTCTTAATTGTCATTTTGTCGGCTCCTTTGTTTTTGACCGACTTCTTAACTTAATAATATTTTTTCGGAATACAACAGTTTTTTCTTCTAATACTGTTTTTATATACATGCTGTATATAAAAAAGGGTATTGCATTTTGGGGGAGCTTTTTTGAGAAAACAGTAACTTTATTCCCATAATAGTAAGGCATTCCATATATTAGTAAACGGAGTGCTTTATGCCGAAAATCAAACCTCAATTTTATACAGCAGATGAAGTTGCTGAAGCTTTATGCTGCTCTAAGCAGACCCTATACAATAAGCTAAGTGAGAATAGGCAAGCGAAAGCTCGTCACTCAATGCCACCTTATATTAAGCAAGGAGGCAAAACACTATTTCCTATATCAGAGTTCCACCACTGGATTGAAACGCAGCCTTTAATTCGCAGCGGGGAGGTTCATTACTAATGGCTCTTTCTCATAACAACATAGAAATAATTACAAAGTGCCCTATAGAAGAGCGCACCATTGGTTTATACCCTTCATTTTTAATAGACCCATGTATTTTGCCTCTTAAAAAGCTTGAGAAGTGCAATGTCGAAGGTTTTGGCAAGTACAAAACTGTAATGTTGAGTAGTCCTCAAATCTTGCCTCATGGTCATTATGCAAGGTTGATTATTGCTCATCTTACAACACAGATCAGTCGAAGGCCTGAACTACCCTCATACGTCATAGCCAAATCGGTAAGCGACCTGTTTCATCAAATAACAGGGCAAGACTGTATATCAGGTGGCACATACGCTAATTTTTTACTCTCTCTCGAAAGAGTGTTTGATACTACATTTACAGTTGTTTCAACTAATAATTCAGAAGATAAAACTCGAAGAAGAGGGTTTTTCGCTGAAGCAGATAATGTGATCACGAATGAGTATGACGTTGGTCAATTCAACGCTAAATATAAGCAGGTTCTCTACACTCCCTCGAGCAGTTTTAAGGCGTTGATTACCGATGATAAAAGTATCATCCCCATTGATTTAAGATTCCTTCAACTTGCTCGAGCTAAGGACATTGTTCTCGCCCATGATCTCTACCTATTTCTCATACGTCGAGGTTACGGACGCAAAAGAGTTGGTTTTGTTCCTTGGGTGACTCTCCACAAAGACATCTTTCCTTATTTTAAACGATTAGCCTTTAGTAGATTTAAACGGCGATTTTTGCTCGCTTTAGACTTCATTCTTGACTGCCATCCTCATTCAGGCATTCGTGTAGATAAAGAGGACAAAGGTTTAGTCATTCCACCTAACAACTATCTACTTCGTGGCAGAGGAGGCTAGTGTTTAGTTGCTTACAAATTATGTATAAGTAGTTGCTAGTAATGTCACTGGCGGACAAAAGTTTGTCACTGGCGAACAGTTTTATGTCACTGATAACCAAATGTTTGTTACTGGCGTGCAAATGTTTGTCACTGAAGGACAGTACCACCAATGCAGCCCTTTATTATCAAGGCCTCTAGCTCCCAGCTTAATACCTTAAATTCTCAATATCCAAAAATCTTATTATTAAGGACACTTAACTGTGAATAAAAAAACTTATAAGTATGAAAAGTACATGAAGAACCTGCCTTACATTAAAGACCTTCAGTTATACAAGGCTGTGGGGATGACTCTTTATCTTATCATTGATAAAAAAAGAACTTTAAAATTTGCACTCTCTTCTGCAAGCACAAAGCATAATTTTAAGCCAAAAAAGCGAATTGAGGACCTGATTCGAATCGCTCTCCCTGATGACTTCTTCGAAAAAAGGCAAAGAGCTAATGCACCAAAAGAAAAACGAGAAGAGGCTGCCCAAACTCATAGGGTATATTCAGAATTTGAATCACTTGCTAATAGGCACTTAAGTGACATAATGAATAGAGAATCATAAGGCTTCATATGACACCAGAAGAATTAGAGCGACAGGCAATTGCCTATGCTAAAAATAATAGGACTCGTATAGCTCGCGAGTTAACAGATAAAGATCGGTTTCCTCCCGATAACAGGCCGGTTTCTGTTTTTATGGCAGGTTCGCCTGGCGCAGGAAAAACTGAAGCTTCAAAAGCTTTTTTAGAAGAAATTGGTGCTGATAATGTACTCAGGCTTGATCCAGATGAGTTAAGAGAACTAATACCTGGTTATACAGGTGATAACTCTTATTTATTTCATCGTGCTGTATCTTTTATTGTTGAGAGAACACTTGATCATGCTTTTAAAAACAAGCAGTCATTTTTGTTAGATGGTACCTTGGCAAGTTATGATGTTGCAGAAAAAAATATTGAGCGTTCTATTCGTAAAGGTCGAAAAGTGCTTATTTTGTTTGTGTACCAAAAGCCAGAGTATGCATGGGAATTTGTTGAAGCCAGAGAGAAGTTAGAAGGGCGTAGAATTTTACCAAATACTTTTATAGATCAATTTTTTGCATCACAAAATGTTATCAAGGAACTTAAATTAAAGTTTGGAAGTCAAATTAAAGTAGATTTATTGGTTAAGAATAATAAGGGTCGAACACGTTTTTATCATGATAACGTTCAGGCAATTGAGCATCATTTAGATGAAAAATTCACTAGAGAAGATCTACAGAGCCTGATAGAATCACCGTCCAGCTCAAAAAACGAGCTTTAGGAGTACCTATGTTTTCAAATTTAATAAAGCCAAAGCAAGCTCAAAATTCTAAGCTTTCAGACTTTGTACTTGACTCAAGTTCAAGTGAGAAAAAGCGAGTTTATAATCAAGTTATTGAGCGAGCAATTTCCTCTCAAGTACAGGTAGTAAACAAAGCACCTGTAGGTCAACGATAATTAATAAAAAGTCCCGTATAGGGACTTTTTTGATTTAGAAGAAATTTATAAATATCAACTTAACAAAGTGCTCATCAGCTCAACTTTTTGTTCCTTAGTTAAGTTGGCCAACAGACTTTTCATTTCACTCATTTGATCGTTAGGCTTTTGTTCAATCAAACCTGCATATTTGGCTATTGTTTCTGTTACTTTTTCTGCAGGCTCTTTAAGCTCCTCAGCGGTTAAAATTAAATAGCCAGCAGTTACATCACTTTTATCTGTAATATGGTTTAGAAGACGTTTAAGGAGGTATCCTGACACTCCGCTACTCTCTGCCATTGATGTAAATGTGCGGCGCAAATCATGCGAAGTGATTTTTACTCCTGCAATTTGGCATACATGTTTCAATGTTTTTTTAGGATCAGTGAGGTAGCCTTTGTTACTTTTTGTTCCAAACACATAGTCAGATACTTTGTACTCTTTTCGTCGACGAAATATCTCAGCTAAGCGATCCGTTATAGGAAACTCAACATCTAAGCCATTTTTTGTATCTTCTAAAATGAATATCCTATCTTCAAGGTGTACTTGTGACCATGGAAGTTGCAGTAGCTCAGACCTTCTCAGGCCTGAAAAGGTTAAAAATTCTAGGTAATCACAAAAACCAACGCGAGTATTTTGACGATATTTAGCAGCTTCATTTCTAACTTCATATAATGCATCTACAAAAGGTTTTAGCTGTGAACGGCGCAGCCGTCTTGTTTTACGTTTTATATTATTCCAACTACGTTTTTCAGAAAGAGCATCTACAGGGTTTTCTGGAAATAGTGAACGACCTTCTGAAGACTTGTATTCAGCTTTAGCAAAGTTAAATAAAGCATGCATTAGGCGCATGGTATAATTTGCCTGAGCAGGGCTTCTTGAGGTGATTTCTCGTTGGCGCTTTAAAATCATTGTTTGATTAATATCGGCTAAGCGCTTGTTATGCCAGTCCGGTAGATAGCAGTCCATTTTTTGTTTATAACCTCTTTCAGTTATAGGCTTGAGATCTCTAGATTCGATGTATGAATCAAAAGCTTCTTTCAAGGTAACTGAAGCCGCTCTAAACTGGCGCTTAAGGTCATTAGGATTAATACCCTCAGCTATATCTGCCATTACCTTTCTAGCCATTCGCCTTGCATCATCGAGTGCAATTGATGGAAAGTAACCAAGGGTGACATTAATAGGAGTATCTCTCCCTGGTATCTTTTTATAAACTCTAAATGATTTTTTACCAGCTACGCTCACATCTAAAATGAGTCCTGACAATAGACTGTCATAGTAGCGAGTGCGTTTACCGTTTGATTCTATCTTTTCAAGCGACAATTCTGTGAAGCGAAATTTTGTGTCTGACATATGGTGCTACCTCTGTGCTACTTTGAACGTAAAATTTAACGTTCTGAAATACATAATGATTTATGCATCAGAGGTGGGTTTTATTCAATAACCCCATGATATAGCTATGAAAATTAGTAAATAGTTATATCAAAAAGTAACTCGTAGTAAGTCTTTGTTTTGCAACTCATAATCGTTAGGTCCCCAGTTCGAGTCTGGGAGGGGCCACCACTTTTCAAAGCTTTCCAATTTTTTAAATAGTTATAGCCAATACAAAATATTTTCTACGGTACTTTTTATACAGTATTTAGGTTAGTTGTTTGTGTGCCTATACCGTCTCTATTATTTAAAAACCAGCTTCAATCATTTTTCTTTTTTACTAATAACAGCGACATATGTTGGTTCGGTTGCTAGATTCATATTTGCAATCAAAAACCTAGTTGTGTACTTTTTAGGGGCAATTTAAGGTTGTTAAAAGAAATTTAAAAGGAAGTATTATGAAAAAGAATAAAATTGCAATCTTGCTAGTGACAGCTGTTATTACAAGTCCAGCTGCTTTTGCAGAGTCACCTAACTTTAACTATGTTGCTGCTGGTTATCTTGACGGTGATATTGATGGCGATGATGCAGATGGATGGACATTTGATGGTAGTACGCTATTAGGCGAAAACTTTTTCCTATCTGGCCAATACCAAACTCTGGGTAATTCAGATGATGGTGTTGATGTGGACTTAAACTGGCTTAGTGCTGGAATAGGTTATCGCACAGCTATTGGCGCGAACACTGACTTTTATGGTTTAGCAACTTACGAAAACGTAGAGCTAGAGGCATCGTATCGTGGAAGTAGTGCTTCGAATGACGAAAATGGCTATAGTCTATCTGTAGGTGTTCGCTCTATGATAAGTGATAATATTGAGCTAGATGGCCGAGTAGGCAATGTCGATATTGCAGATGAGAGTGAAACATCTTTCAGTGTGGGCGCACGTTACTACATTAATAACAACGTTTCACTTGGGGCTAATTACACCTCATTGGACGAGCTAGATTTAGTAAGCTTAACTGCTCGTTATAGCTTTTAAGTATTAATAAATAAAAAATAAGCGCACTAAACAGTGCGCTTTTTTTATGCCATTTACTTTTTATAAGTAGTTTCTAATCTACTTGGTACTTACTGTTAGTACGAATGTAAATAGTGGCTGTTTTGTCGCTAGTGTTCTTAATCGTGTGGGTAAAGTTACCGGTTGATTCTACATAGCTACCTGCGCTTAGGTTTTGCGCTTTATTTTGCTCGCTTGAGTTGTACTCTACGGCGCCGGCTATAACAACAGCACGAAATTCGCTTGCATCTGTTTTTATTTCACCTTTAAAGCCGGCAGGAAGTTTAATCATTGAGCCGTTCATATCGGCTGTACTTCCCCAAAGGTAGGTGGTTTACACGCCTTGGGCGTTAATGTCGTTTAAATCGCTGCTGTTTAGCCATACTATGTTGTCTGCATGTAGGTTTAACGGGCGCTCACCATTATCAAACTGGGCATTAGTTGGTTTAACTAAGTACGGCCCAGAGTCGATTTCTAAGTAAATTAAATTTGTTTCAGCATTGGCTGCAGTGGTGTGGTTTTCACCTGCAGGTTGTGTCCAAAACGAACCCGCTGGCATCCACATTTTTTCAGCTGTTGGGTCGTCATTATGCATTTGCCCTTCAATAACGATACCGCGGTAGGTAATGTTGTGAATGTGCGGCGGAGATTCAAAGCCTTTTTTAAAGCGTACTAACATGCCTGTTGCAGTGTCGGTTGTGCGGTTTCCCCATAAATCTGCAGCGCCAGGGCTTTTATCACCACGTAGCGGGTTTAAGTAACCCCAGTCAATATTGCTTGCAGCAACAACTTGTGATGTGCTTTGCTCTGCAGAGGCTGGCGTTGATATAAGTGTTGCAACCAGTGCAAGAGTTGATGCGTTTAGTAAAAATTTCATTTAAAAGCTCCATTAAGTTGGTATAGCGCTATAGTACGGCTTAAAATTCAGTCAATAAATGGGCATAAGTTAAATACACTTTCGCAAAAACGTGGATAATAACGCTATAGTTACGCATGCTGGTTTATGCAATAAGAGGGTTTGATGAAAATAGCTGATTTACAAGTATTACTCAAAGTGGCTGAGCTGCAATCAATTACAGCTGCTGCAAATCAATTAGATATGAGCTCATCGGCTGCAAGTGTCTCATTAAAGCGTATAGAGCAGGCGCTTGGGGCACAAATATTTGTGCGCACAACAAGGCAAATACGCCTCACGCCCGAAGGGGAACGGTATTTACCTCTGTGTCAGCAGGCACTCGATTTATTGCAACAAGGGCAAGTGCTTATTCATGAGGAACAGCAATCTATTAGTGGTGAAGTGCGAATAGCAGTGTCATCGGAAATGGGGCGCAACCTTATGCGGGTATTACTAAATAATATTATGGATAAACACAGCGAAGTGACGCTGCGCTTATAAGCAAGCGACAGCCGCGCTGACTTTTACCGTGATGGAATTGATGTTGCGCTGCGCGCCTTAACTAAAGAGGCCGCACAGGAGCTAAATTTATACGGCTTTAAAATTTGTAACATTGCACACGTGCTATGCGCCTCGCCTGATTACATTAAAAAGCACGGTGAGCCGTTAACGCCAGATGACTTACTGAATCATAATGCCCTTTTATATAAGCTCTACGAGGTAGTGCATGATGGGTGGGAGCTGTATAACGATAACCAAAAATACAAGGTTAAAATGAGCAGCGACCGCGCCGTTAACGATGGCGATATAGTAAGGCGTTGGTGTGTTGATGGCACTGGAATAGCCAAAAAATCGGCCATTGATGTAGCTGCAGATTTATTAGCGGGCAGATTAAAAAGATTAATGCCCGATTACAAAATCCCCCTCACTGAAATGTGGTTAGTACTACCTAGCCGCCAGCTTATAACGCCTGCCATTAGGCTTATTCGTGATGAGTTAAAACACACTATTAGCCAATTGAGAAAAAACCTGATTGCGCAAGGGGTAATTAACGAGCAAGAGTGGCCCGATTCCCCCTAGTGCATCTTACGCGAGGTTAGTGTTGCTAGCCTTGCGCCTTTAAAATTTAATTCGCTTTCCTGTGGTGGATTAAATTAAAATACACGCTCTTCTTTTATGTTCTATTTTCTAATTATTGGGCTTATTGCTCAGCCGATCCTATATTTATTCTAAGCAAGTGTTAGTTAAGTCCTTTATCCATTTACAGGTATCGTATGTTACTTAAACAAAAAGTTTATATTAGCCTTATTTTGGCTATTGTTGTGCCGTTAGCGGTTTCTACATTTTTATTTTCAAATAGTATTCAAAATCATACCGATGAAAAGCTCGCAAAGGTTGATTTACCCACCGCACTGAGTGAAGTAAAAAGCAAAATTGAACTCGAACTTGCCACTCCTATAATTGTTGCCAAAGAAATTGCGCAAAACAGCTTTGTTAAACAGTGGCTAAGTAACGGTGAGAGTGAGCAAGCAAGAACCGATTATATTAATTATTTAGCCAGTATTAAAAAAGATAACAACGCAGTTATTGCTTATATAATTTCCAAAAATACCAACAACTATTACACCGATATTGGCATATCTAGACAGATAGATAGAAGCGAAGATGTATGGTTTGATCAGTTTTTATCCTCTAACAGACCCTTTGAAATAGCACTGGATATAGATAAAACCACAAATAGCATGGTAGTTTTTATTAACTATGCACTGCAAATTAACGGCGANTCGATTCTATGATCAACCTAATTAACGAATACCGTATTGGCGAAGCCGGCGTGGTGTATTTGGTCTCTGATGAAGGTGAGGTAATGCTTCACAGTGACAGAAGTAAAATGGGTCAAAAAATTAATATTAACGATATTAAAAATGGCGCCATTATTAGTAAAACAATGGCAGGTGAAGATTATGTTGTGTCGAGTACGCCTATTGAGTCATTAGGTTGGCATTTAGTGGCAGAAGTGCCCGAGCAGCAGTTATACGGGCCAATAAATAGTGCCATTAATAGCAATTTATTATTTGGTGTGATCATCGCCATTATAGGCTTTGCCTTGGCCAGAGTTTTAGTGTCGCAAATATTTAAACCCATTGAAAACATAACTGCTGCAGTGAGCGCGTTAACTAAAAAAGATGGCGATTTAACCGTAAGGCTGCCTACTAACGATAACAACGAAATATCAGAGCTTGCCGCTAACTTTAATTTATTTTTAGAGCAGTTACATGGCATGTTTAAGCAAGTGTCGGATTCAGCAAACCACGTTAAAAGCATTTCAGAAAATGTGTTAGTACAAGTGCAGGGTGCGGCTAACTTGGCCGAGGTGCAATCATCGAGCACGCAAACGGTGGCGGNCAGCCGTTAACGAAATGGAAGTAACCGTACAAGATATTTCAAACAGTGCCAGTAATGCCTCTGACATTGCGACTTCAACAGAAGAAGCAACTCATAAAGGGGTGGAGTTTGTTAATAGCACGATAAAGCAAATGGAGCAGCTAGAAAACGCCATGGCTACCTCGGTTGCCTCGGTAACTGAGCTTTCAGGTGAGATAAAGTCAATTACGCAGGTGCTTGATGTTATTAAAGCAATATCAGAGCAAACTAACTTACTGGCGCTCAATGCTGCCATAGAAGCCGCGCGGGCAGGCGAAC
>NZ_AUTO01000150.1:0-1872 GCF_000498055.1 Pseudoalteromonas sp. TB51 | reverse complement strand
TTGTAGCCGATGAAGTAAGAACCCTTGCTATGCGTACTGCAGAGTCGACCGAGCAAATTAACGAAATGATAGACACGTTAAATTCTAAGGCTTCAAGTACGGTGTCGGCTATAGAGCTTGGCAGTAAAAATACCCTAGAAAACGCCGAACGTTTAAAAGTAACAGGGAGTACCTTAACGGGTATATCTCAAGAAATTGTTACGCTAAGTGAGCTAAATAGCTCAGTGGCTACAGCCACCCGCGAGCAAACGTTGGCTACCTCAGAAATTAGTCAAAATGTGGTGATGATTTCTGATTCTGCTGAGCAAACAAAACAAAATATGAAAACCTCAGAGCAGTTATGCAATGGGCTAAATGAAGAGTCGAATATATTAAAAGATTTACTGGGTAAGTTTACGCTTTAAAAAAAGCGACAACATTAAGCTAAAAAACGCGTTGTAACTTAGTTAATCTAAGCTTTGGTTAAGAGGCTTATTATCCAAAGTTTAGGTTAATAACAACGCGTTTTTAAAAGGGTTAATTTTTACGGTAAATTTCGTGTTGAATGTCGTAAATATTAACGCTTAAGCTGTCAGAATCTCGGCAATAAGTTTTTAAGCACTCAAGCAAGCTCTCGCTTAACATTTGTTTTTGTTCAATAGAGCGCCCGGCCATGATATGCGCCGCAATATGAATAAACCCTTCTTTTCCTTCACCTAGCTGGTATTGCTGATAAGCAATAGCGCGGGTTTTAATGGTTTCTAAGTCAAATAAACCACTTTGAAAAGTCGCGTTGTGCACTTTTTCAACAAGTACTTGCGGTAATACAGGAAGATCTTCAGAGTGTTCAATAATAATGTGCGGCATTTACGCGTTTCCTATTATGAGTTACTACGTGGGCGTACGTATAATTGTACCAAAGCCTGAACTGTGCGCTAACCCCTCAATGGTCTAAATTTAGTTGTATTAATTTTTGATGGTAGTATAAAAACAGTCACGTGAACCTTCGCTTATAAAGCAAAATTAAGGATTAATATGAAATTACCACACCGCTTTAAACGTTTAGCTGTGCTATTAAGTGCAGTGGTTACCTTAAGTGCCTGCTCAGATGATGTTGCATCGGTGAGCTTAGGGCTGTTTACTACTAAAGATGTAGTGGTAAATTCGCAGCAAGACCCACTAGTAAAAGGGGTTACGTGCCATATTAGCCATATTGAGGCCGACTTAGATTTTTCAGATCCCTCTGATATGTCTATTGCGTGTCGCCAAACTGGGCCAATTACAGCCGATATGTTACAAGCAATAGATCGCAGCAAGTCGGGCGAAGTGGTGTTTAAGTCATCAAAAAGTATTTTATTTAAATCGCTAAAAGTACGCCGTATTTACGATGCACAAAACCGCACATTACTGTACTTATCGTACTCGACTAAGGAGTCGAGCGGCAGCCACCACCACGCACTTTCAACTGTGCCTTTATACAATACACAAGCTTGGAACTGGGCACTTGAACAAAAATAAGAGCACACTATGTTAGCGTTATTTAAATCAAAGCCGCTGCTAGAACAAGCCGAGCAGCAGTGGCTAATTGATACCTTTATTTGGGCGGTAGAGCACTTTGATGCCGCATTTTTTACCAAGCACACGCAAATAATATTGCCAACGGTGGCGCATTTTCCTGATTCGGTATCGAGTATTGAGGAAATGGCCACTAAGGTATTTGTACGAGTACGTGATTACGCAGGTATGAGTGCGTGGCCAATACAATTAGTTGCGCCACAACAGTTACAGCCGCAAGTATTTCCGCATTTTGAATTTGCTGAACACTTACGCGGAGAGCAAAGCCAACTTATTGTACCGCCAAGCCATACGATTAATGTCTCGTTTAATCCTAAT
>NZ_AUTO01000149.1:0-2031 GCF_000498055.1 Pseudoalteromonas sp. TB51 | reverse complement strand
CTGTATTAATTCATCATGTTGGGGTGTTACCGCCAGGCGGTAAAGACTACTTGCCACAAGCGGCAGATGCGCTGGCCTGTTTTTTAGGGTTTGGGGTAATGATGAGCAACACTGTGTATCAATTTAAAGGCGGGTGTGGCTCGTGCTATAACCCTTATGCTAATCGTGAAGCGAAGCTCAGTGAAACCCATACCGTATTTATGCACGCGCTGATCAGTTATTTTAAAAACGATCGTGACTCTAAAAAACATTTAAAGCCACATTTGCGCAGCCAATTTAAAAAAGCCCAAAAAGAGATCAAAGCATTAGTTGATAACTCTGCTAATCCGCTATTGCTTGCCTATGCACCAACTTAAACCGGATACTTGTGAACTACTTAGACGAATTTTTACTGATTGCCATCGCCCACTTTTTTGCAGTAGCCAGCCCAGGCCCCGACTTTGCCGTGGTGCTCAAACAAAGTATACAGCAGGGCAGGCGTAACGCCCTATGGACAAGCGCTGGCGTGGGCGCTGCTATTTTATTACACGTAGGATACTGCGTATTAGGGGTTGCGCTAATTTTAACGCAATCGCCTAATTTATTTATGGCATTAAAGTATGTTGCGGGGGCGTATTTAGCCTATTTAGGCGTACAAGCATTAAGGGCTGCCAAACCACCGGTAAATAAAACAGACAACATAGAAAACAAAACAACCCCACAAGAAAGCGTATGGCATGCATTTAGGCGCGGCTTTTTAACCAACGCGCTTAATCCTAAAGCCACTCTCTTTTTTATGTCGTTATTTACCTTAGTTATTAGTGTAACTACACCAACTAGCGTGCAAATTGTGTATGGGGTTTATATGGCTCTGGCAACGTGGGTGTGGTTTTCTATGCTTTCTTTAGTGTTGTCAAAACCCAGTGTACGGGCGTTTTTTCAAAAAAGCGGCTATTGGTTTGACCGGGGTATAGGTGCTATTTTAATTGCTTTAGCCATTCGTGTAGTAATTTAACTCTAGGGAGAAGTCATGCCTATTTATAATTTTTCGTTTGGATCGAATATGTCCTCTAACCGCTTGCTTGCGCGTTTACCAAAAGCAAAGCGAGTTGGCACAGCTGTACTAAAAGGCTACGAGCTTACGTTTAATATGCTATTTAAAGATGGCTCGGGCAAGTGCAGTATACAAAAAAGTGATGACAAAAACGCCTTGGTATATGGCGTGGTGTATGAACTTGATGAAGCCGAAAAAGCAATTTTAGACACCATAGAGGGCCCAGGCTACGATTGCGTGGCTATTAAGCCCACTTTGTTAGATGGTGAGCAAATAGAGGCCCATTGCTATATTGCTAACACCCACGATAACGATGTACTGCCATACGACTGGTATATTCAGCACGTTCATCGCGGCGCGCTTGAGGCGGGCGTACCAAAAGAATACAGTGATGCAATACTTAATCGGCCGCATAAGCCCGATACAAATAAAGAGCGTGCTGATATTGAATTTGCAGTGCACCAAAAATAATAAGGATAATCATGAAACTCACCAAATTAGCCAGTTTAGTGTTGCTTGCCAGTGCCACTTTTAATAGTTGGGCACAAATTAATACCACGGACTTAGAAGAGGTCATTAACACCTCAATGGCACGCTTTGACGTACCGGGTATGGCGGTAGCGGTTGTGCAAGACGATAAAGTTGTATTTGCTAAAGGGTTTGGGACAAGCAACCTCAATACAAATGCAAAAGTGAACAAAGACACACTTTTTGGTATTGCCTCAAACACAAAAGCGTTTACCAGTGCAGCACTGGCTAAGTTGGTTGATGAAGGTAAGTTAAGTTGGGATGACAGGGTAATTGACTACTTACCTGAGTTTAGGTTGTACGACTCCTACGTCACCCGCGAAATGCGTGTTCGTGATTTATTAAGCCATCGCAGTGGCTTAGGGCTTGGGCAGGGAGATTTAATGATTTGGCCAAGTACTGATAAATCTATAGAGGCTATTTTAGCCGGCCTACAGTATTTAAAGCCAGCCAGCAGCTTTCGCAGCCAG
>NZ_AUTO01000148.1:0-8353 GCF_000498055.1 Pseudoalteromonas sp. TB51 | reverse complement strand
AGTATGCCTATAACAACTTAATGTTTGTAACCGCAGGCGAAGTGGTGGCACGTGTATCAGGTATGAGCTGGAATGATTACATCGAAAAAAATATATTACAGCCTTTGCACATGGATAACTCGCGCGCGGGCTTTTCGCGTATTCCAAAAAGCAATAAAAACTGGGCAATTGGCCACATACCAATGGATGGCAAGCTCAATCCTTTTTTTGTTAACTACCTAGAAGACTTTAGAGGCGCAGGGGCTATTGCATCGAGCGTAAACGATATGAGCCAATGGTTACTAACGCAGTTAGCTGGCGGAAAAATGCCAAGTGGCGAGCAACTATTTAGTGAAAAACAGCAAGCGCAAATGTGGCACCCGCATATTACCTCTATGGCTTCTAAAAGTGCGTATGAGGCCTATCATCAGCAATTTAGAGGTTATGGGCTAGGTTGGAGCATTGAAGATTACCACGGTTTTAAAAAGCTAGGCCATGGCGGGGGTATTTTAGGTATGGTGTCGCAAGTTACATTATTGCCTGAGAAAAAGCTCGGCATTGTTATTTTATCTAATCAGCAAGCATTTAGTGCACTTTCGGCAGTAACCCACGAAGTGCTTGAAGATGCCCTCGAGCTTGAAGATAAAGACTGGGTTGAAGAGTTGGCTAAAAAACATTTTGCGAGTAAACAAAAAGCCTACGCCAATGCAAAACCCGACACCCCAGCTGATTACCAGCCACAGTTACCTAATATAAATTACACCGGCACGTTACACGACGATTGGTACGGCGATGTAATTATTGAGCAACTCGATGGCAAACTACGTATTGATTTTACCCATACCAAACGCTTAAAAGGCACGCTTGAGCATTACACGGGTAATACGTTTATTGTTAAGTGGGATGAAAAGCTACTCGAGGCCGATGCGTTTATTCGTTTTGATATGGGCGCAAACAACCGTGTTAATAGCGCAAAAATGCGCGCGGTATCAACAGCAGTAACAGACTTTAGTTTTGATTTTAGAAACCTTAATTTAAAAGCTAAGTAGTGATGCTATACACCAAAGTCGCAAAGCCACCGTAAGGTGGCTTTGTTATATTAAGCACTCACATTAAAGGAGCGTTTATGCGTACTGCAGTTATTTCACACCCTCATTGCCGTAAACATAAAATGATTGACGATCATCCTGAGTGCCCAGAGCGCCTAGACGCTATTGCCGATAGACTTTTGGCAAGTGGTGTAGATATTGGCTTAACGCATCTACAAGCGCCTAAAGCGCAGCGTGAGCATTACTTATTAGCCCATGATGAGTCGTTAGTTAACCTTGTGGAGCGCTTAGTTCCTGAGCAGGGGCTACATAACCTTGATGGCGATACCTGGCTTTGCCCTGATTCGTTTAAAGCGGTAGAGCGCGCCGTAGGAGCAGGGTTGTTAGCTGTAGATGAAATTCTCGCAGATAAACTCGATGCGGCGTTTTGCGCTGTACGCCCGCCAGGGCATCATGCCAATGCACACGCTTCATCTGGGTTTTGTGTATTTAATAATTTAGCAATAGCAGTTAAGTATGCTCAAAGCAAAGGCATTAAGCGTATAGCAATAGCTGATTTTGACGTACACCATGGTAATGGCACCCAAGACATATTTATAAACGATGAAAACGTATTACTTTGTTCGCTATTTCAATACCCATTTTACCCAAACACAGCCGTAGAAAATAACAGCCACATAGTAAATTCCCCTTTACCAATTGCCAGTAGTGGCGATGATTTAAAAGAAGTGTTTAATACCCAATGGTTGCCAAAATTAAAAGCCTTTAAGCCAGAGCTGCTATTTATTAGTGCAGGGTTTGATGCCCACCTAGAAGATGACATGGCAAGTTTAAAGTTTGTAGAAGATGACTACAGCTGGCTTACAGAGCAATTATGCGACGTTGCAAAAGAGAGTGGCTGCAAAGGTGTTATATCTTACCTTGAAGGGGGCTATGCGCTATCAGCATTAGGAAGAAGTGCTGTAGCGCATATAAAAGTGCTTAGTGAGTACTAAGACCAATCCGCAATAATACTTAATTAAGCGAATTGGTATAACTAAGGGTTATAAACCCAGTAAATCAAACGCCTGCTTGGTATTAAGGGTTTTAATTTTGCCAAGGCAGCATTGCCCTTCATTTAATAAATAAGTGGTTACCAGTTGCGCTAGCTGCTCCTGTGAAAGAGGGGCGCATGCAGCGCCGTGTAGGTCAACGTACTCACCTTGCTTGTTCAACACGCGCACATTACTAAGCTCACTTTGCGTAACGCTGTGCAAACACGCTTCTTGTTCTTGTTTATCGTGCGCTATTTCAAGCTCATTATAAACAATTAATAACTGTGGAAAGCTGTTTAGCATAGTTACCCTACTGTTACCTCGTATGAGGTAAATTTACGCACATTAATAACGCCAGTATCAAAAATTAAGTACTGACCTTTTATACCTTGCAGCACGCCGCTTACTACTGGGTTTTTATCAAAATTAAACGAGCTAATTTTAGTGGGGTACTCTGTTACCGGAAAGTTTAAATCAAGCACGTCTTCATCAAGTTGCTCTATGGCTGTGGCACCAAATAACTCGCTTAGCTCGTTTAATTTATCGCTAATTTGCGGGATCAGCTCTGCCGCGGCGGCTTTAAGGTCAATGGCTTCGTTTTGGCCCTTTAGCATGTTACGCCAATTGGTTTTATCGGCAATAAACTCGGCCAATGCCACCTCAACTAAGCCTGATTGCAAACGTGTTTGTACTTTAAAAATAGGCAGTGCTTGAGTGGCGCCTTGATCAACCCAACGTGTCGGTATTTGCGTATGGCGAGTAATACCTACTTTTAGCCCTGAGGTATTGGCTAAATACACATAATGCGGGATCATGCAGTTTTCTTCGCCCCATTGTGGCTCGCGGCAAGTGCCTTTATCGTAATGGCAGGTTTCTGGTTTCATAATGCACATATCGCAGCTAGCAAGCTTACGCATACACACAAAACAGTGGCCTTGCGAGTAACTTTTTTTGGTTTTTTTGCCACAGTTTGAGCATAAAATGGTACCGCTAAACGTCAGCGTTAACTCTTTACCAATGAGTGCGTTTAGGTCGACTAGGTTGTCGCCCACAGGAAGATGATATTGAACCGGCTCTGTTAAGCTCGATTTTAATTTACGCAAAGTGCCTTGCATCTTTACTTGGCCCCTAAAGATGTTGATATTAAAACGTGGAGTTTAACATCTTTAAACTGTATTGGCTTTTTAAGAAATACAAATAGTCATCTAAGGGAAGGGGCTTAGCGTATAGGTAACCTTGCGCTCTGTCGGCGCCCATTTCTTTCAATAAGTGGTGCACATCTTGGGTTTCTATGCCTTCCATGGTTATAGATAGCCCTAGGTTATGTGCCATATCTATAGCGGTTTGCACAATCACTTTATTGGCGGTGTTATTTGTTAAGTCAAATACAAACGATTTATCTACTTTAAGCTCCGTAAAGCGATAATTAACCAAATAACTTAGCGATGAATAGCCAGTGCCAAAGTCATCAAGGACCACGCGCACCCCTAAATCAGAAAGCTCATTAACCAACGAAATAAGCGCTTCGTGGCTTTCGACTAATGCTGACTCCGTTAATTCAAACTTAAGAAGCTGCGCCGGAACTTGGTATTTTATAAGGACGTTTTCGACTTTTTCGGCTAGGTTTTTAATCGACAGATTTTTAGCACTTAAATTTACGCTAATTGGGTGATCGTTATAGCCCTGCTCGGTTAGTTTGAGGATATCTTTACAGGCTTGCTCAATAACCCATAAGGTAAGCTCGTTAATAATACCTGTGTGCTCAGCAAGGGTGATCAGCTCTTCTATCGATACGCCTTTAAAAGCCGGGTCGGGCCAACGTAGCAGCGCTTCGGCGCCACATACTTGATTAAAGTTTAGCCCTATTTGAGGCTGATAATACAACGCTAGTTGGTTGTTTTTAATCGCTTTTTGTAATTTAGCGGCCAATGCCACATCCATTAATATATTACTGCCGTTAGAAGCGCTTACTACTAAATCGTTATTACTTTTAGCTTTTTTAAGTGCCAAGTAACCCCGTTTCGTCCAGTATTCAAAGTCGTCACTGTGGGCTGCGCTACTAATCCCTATGTTATAGGTAAGTTGTAAGTTTAAGCCTTGAATTTCGTATTGTTTGGGCAGGCTATTTATAACTTTAATTAAGGCCCCTTCAAGTGACTCCTGGTTTTGGTTTTTAGTAGATATGCAGGCAAATACCCCGCTGCCTAAGTCGGCTAAGCGGGGGCTGTTATTAAAATCTGTATCGAGGTTGGTAAATTCGCGCTCATGGCTAAGCTCTAACTCTATTTGTTTAGCCACGTGCTTTATTAAAGTGTAGCCCTGCGATGGGGTAATAATGGTATTGAGCGAGTTAAAATGGCGAATTTTAATTAAACACAAGGTGGTATTTCGCCCCTGTGCTTGTAAGCTCATAAACGCTTGTTTTAATTTGGCACTGTTAAGTAATTTAGTTTGCTGAGTATGTGTAGCATGATAAAGCGCACGCTCGCGCTGGTAGCGCACTCTATCGGCAAGTGCCATAGCCATTAAAATAACTTCACACAATATAGCCACTAAAAACGCGTGACGAATCGCAAAGCTATAATCCAAATAGCCCGTTAATTCTAATGGCTGTATTGCCGCGCCAACAATGAGGGGAACCCACGAAAAAACGTAAAACTTCGCCCACCTAAAGCCCGTGCGTAGTTTGTTATAAATTAAAATAACACACGTAATATATAACAAGCTTAATACACAAAAAAAGATGGGTGCAGCAATGTATTCGGGTATAAATAAAGTGGTGATTGATAATAAAAATATTAAAATAAGTAGCGCTTTACTCATTTTATAGCGCCAGCATTTGTCCTTGTGGTAGCGCAAAAACATGGTGCAAAAGGCGAGCGTAAAAAAGGCCATTGCGTAGTTTGAAAAAATCACTTTTTCGTGTAAGTACAATTGCCACTCTAGGGGCCACAAGTAAAAGCCAAAGCCCATTACAATGCCCATTAAACACAGCGCACTAATTATATAGCCTATATAAACTAAATAAACGCGGTCTTTAATCCCAAAATAAAGCACTAAATTATACAGGGCAGCCATTAATAACACGCCGGCAAATATGCCCCAAATGCCGGTTTGCGAGCGAACTAAATCAACAAATTCTTTATGGCGATACAAATTAACCGGGGTTTTGCTGATCCCCGTCGTATCTATTTTTATGGCTAAGCGCTCTGTTGTTTTACTCTCAAGTGCAAAACGTATATGCGGTACGCTATATTGAAAAAGCGTAAGAGACTTTACTTTATCACCTAATTTATAGCTTTCTATAAGCTCATTTCTTTTGTTTAACCGATACACGCTGAGGTGATCAACCATCGGGTTATCGAAATGGGCAACAATGTCTTGAGCATCCAAACTTTTATTTTCAAGGTCTATAAATAGCCAATAGTTTTGCTGCTTAAAGCTCCATTGAATATCGGTTAACGGCTGGTGGGTGATTAGCTCGGGATTTAAAATAATATCGTTGAGTGTGTGAGATTTACTTTCATCTATGTAGTAGGCAAAGTCTAAATATACAGGCGTGGTTTTATCGATGGTATAGCGAGTCGGCACAACCAGGTTAGAAGCGAGTGTGCTAATAATATAAAATATGAAAATCAGTATGGCTATGGCCGCGGCATGATAACGTAAAGTTTTCGTTTCCAACGTTGTATACTTGTAATAAATCTTTTAATTAGTGTAGCACTAAAAAAGCGCATATAAACTGCGCTTTTTTAGTTAAATTTTTAGGGCCTGCTTATCCTTCAGGATTAAAATTTGTTCTAACTAGGGACGATTTAATCGTGGCGCGAGGTTTGTAACCTAGTGGGCTAAGTAAAAACCGAGCAACAAAGAGTTAATCGTCCCTAGGACGAACCTTCGTGCAGCGCGTGTTTGGTATTTATACTGCGTTATCGCCTATTTATGGGGAATAACCAGACTACATAGGCTCTGCCTTGCCTAAATACCAAACACACTGCTGCAAATTTAATCTCGAAAGATAAACAGGCCCTAAGTTAAACCAATAATTTAGTTACAGGCTACTGCTCTCGGGCAATCGCTCTGTAAGCAATATCGGTGCGGTACTCCATACCTTCCCAGCTAATTTGTTTTACAAGCTCGTATGCACGTTGCTGTGCCTCGGTAACGGTATTGCCGAGTGCCGTTGCACATAATACACGCCCACCTGCGGTGACAACGTTTTCGCCATCTTGCTTAGTACCCGCATGAAATACTTTTTCATCAGCAGGGTAGTTAACTTTAAGGCCTGATATTGCATCACCTTTAGGGTAATCACCTGGGTAGCCTTTAGCAGCAAGTACAACACCTACGGCTGCGCGCGGGTCAAACTCAATGGTTGTTTTATCAAGTTCTTCGCGGTTTGCCGCTTCAACTAGTTCAACTAAGTCTGATTTAAGGCGAAGCATCATAGGTTGCGTTTCAGGGTCACCAAAACGACAGTTGTACTCAATTACTTTAGGCGTGCCCTGGGCATCAATCATTAAGCCTGCGTATAAAAAGCCAGTGTAAGGATGACCTTCGCTTGCCATACCCTCAACGGTAGGAACGATGACTTCGTTCATAATGCGCTGGTGGATTTCGTCGGTTACTACAGGTGCCGGTGAGTATGCGCCCATGCCGCCAGTATTTGGACCTTCATCGCCATTGTATGCACGCTTATGATCTTGGCTTGTTGCAAATGGCAAAATGTTTTTACCATCAACCATAACAATAAAAGAGGCTTCTTCGCCTTCTAAAAACTCTTCGATCACGACGCGGCTGCCNGCCAGCCTCGCCAAAAGCATTACCGGCAAGCATATCGCGAATAGCATCTTCAGCTTCGCGTTCATCCATTGCCACAATAACGCCTTTACCAGCTGCTAGGCCATCTGCTTTTATTACAATTGGCGCGCCTTTTTCTTTTAAATAAGCAAGGGCTGGGTCAATTTGTTCAAACGTTTGGTAATCAGCGGTTGGGATGGCATGGCGAGCTAAAAAGTCTTTAGTAAACGACTTAGAGCCTTCTAGCTGCGCTGCACCGGCTGTTGGACCAAAAATAGCGAGACCGTGTTCACGGAACTTATCTACTACGCCTAATACAAGCGGTACTTCAGGGCCAACAATAGTAAGTTCTATATTGTTTTGTTGCGCAAAGCTTAATAGGCCATCTAGGTCTTCAACGTTAATTGCTACGTTTTCTAGTTTTGGCTCAAGTGCAGTACCGGCATTACCCGGTGCTACAAATACAGTGTTTACTTTCGTGTTTTGAGCGGCCTTAAACGCAAGTGCGTGTTCGCGGCCGCCGCTGCCAATGACTAATACATTCATGGCGAAATATTCCTATTTAAAGCGGTTTTTTAAATTTCAGCGTCATACGGTCGCTTTCACCAATAGCTTTGTATTTATCAGCGTCTTGTTCGCTAAGGCGTAAGCTAGGTGGTAGCGTCCACACCCCTTTAGGGTGATCGGCTGTATCTTTTGGATTGGCGTTAATCTCACTGCTTGCAACTAATTCAAATCCAGCTTTTTTAGCTAAATCGACCACGTAACTTTGCTTCATGTAGCCGGTTGATTTTTGATCCTCATCAGGTCGGCTTTCATCTAAGCGATGTTCAACTACACCTAATACGCCACCTGGTTTTAACGCTTTATAAAAAGACTTAAATGCACTGAGTGCACCTTTAGTGTCTTTACCCATGTACCAGTTATGTACATTGCGAAAGGTTAATACCATGTCGGCAGTGCCGGCAGGGGCAATATCAGTGTGCGTTAATGGGGCAAACTCAGAAATTTTTACTTTGCTAAAACGCTCATCTTCGGCCACTTTTTTCTTAAAGCCAGCTAAAGAGCGCTGGTAGTAACCTACCGATGAATCACTCGGAAAATGCGCTGCGTAATATAAGCCTTGCTCTTTAAGTGCAGGGGCTAAAATTTCGCTGTACCAACCACCGCCTGGGGCAATTTCAACCACAGTCATTGTTGGTTTAAAACCAAAAAATGCCAGCGTTTGCTCAGGGTGACGGTATTCATCGCGGGCGCTATTTTTAGCGCTACGCTCGCTTGATTGAATAGCATGGCTAAGGCTTGACTCATGGTTATGGCTAAGTGCCATTGTTGAGGTCAGCGTAAGCGAGGCAACAAGTAGTGACTTTAGTGCAAATTTCATCGTTTGTTCCTTAACATTTTATATAGGTGTTGAACCAGAATACGTGAATTGATTGCAAACAAAAAGGGCTAAACGTTGTGTTTAACCCTTTGTGTGATTAGTGGCGG
>NZ_AUTO01000147.1:0-729 GCF_000498055.1 Pseudoalteromonas sp. TB51 | reverse complement strand
TACATAACCCCATTACCACGGCAATTTGAGGAATACCTTTACCCGACATACGGGCTTGGTTATAAAAAATACGGCCAAAATGTAATTTATCAGGGAATACATCGTCTTGCTCAGGCAGGTTAGCACCGCCCGAATCAACCAAATAAATACACGGTAAGTGGCAACGCTCGGCTATATCTTGTGCGCGTAAATGCTTTTTAACGGTAAGCGGAAAGTACGTACCGCCTTTTACCGTGGCATCATTTGCAATGATCATGCATTCAATACCTTTAACACGGCCAATACCAGCAACTACACCCGCACAGGCAATTTCTTGTTCGTACACACCAAAGGCTGCAAATTGCGAAATTTCTAAAAACGGTGAGCCTTCATCTAATAAAGTGCTAATACGGTCACGTACAAATAACTTACCTCGGCCTTCGTGACGCTCTTTTAACGCAGCGCCGCCGCCTAAGCTAATGNGGTGGCTACTTTACTATGTAAATCATCAACCAAAGCTGCCATGTTTTTGTGATTTTGCACAAAAGTAGGATCGTGAGGATTAACGCTCGATTTTAATATCGTCATAATTTAATCCTTAACGGCTTTCGGTAAAGAGTTCGCGGCCAATAAGCATGCGGCGTATTTCTGATGTGCCAGCACCAATTTCGTATAGTTTGGCATCACGTAATAAGCGCCCTGTGGCGTATTCGTTTATGTAGCCGTTCCCCCCTAAAATCTGAATAGCTT
>NZ_AUTO01000146.1:0-2437 GCF_000498055.1 Pseudoalteromonas sp. TB51 | reverse complement strand
CGCCGGCGGCATCTTTACGGGTGGTTTCGCCGCGGTCACACGCTTTTGCAACGGTATAAACGTATGAGCGCGCTGCGTTCATTTGTGTATACATGTCGGCTACTTTGCCTTGAATTAACTGAAATTGGCCAATAGGGGTGTCGAACTGTTTACGTTCATGAATGTACGGTACAACAATATCCATACAGGCTTGCATTATGCCAAGGGGGCCTGCAGCAAGTACTACACGTTCGTAATCTAGGCCGCTCATAAGTACCTTAACGCCTTCGTTTAGGTTACCTAAAATGTTTTCTTCTGGTACTTCGCAGTTTTCAAACACCAGCTCACACGTGTTTGAGCCACGCATACCAAGCTTGTCTAGCTTTTGCGCGGTAGAAAAACCAGGGAAGTCTTTTTCAACAATAAATGCGGTAATGCCTTTAGCGCCGGCTTCTAAATCTGTTTTTGCATAAATAACAAATGTGTGTGCATCGGGGCCGTTGGTGATCCACATTTTATTGCCATTTAAAATGTATTTATCGCCTTTTTTTTCAGCTTTAAGTTTCATTGATACCACGTCAGAACCTGCATTTGGTTCGCTCATGGCAAGGGCACCAATGTGTTCGCCGCTAATAAGCTTTGGTAAGTATTTTTCTTTTTGTGCTTGGTTACCGTTACGGTTAATTTGATTTACACACAAGTTTGAATGCGCACCATAACTTAAGCCAATTGATGCACTCGCACGGCTAATTTCTTCCATGGCAATTACATGCTCTAAGTAGCCTAAGCCTGCACCGCCAAAGTCTTCAGAAACGGTCATGCCTAGTACACCCATTTCGCCCATTTGCGGCCAAAGCTGATTAGGAAACGCGTTGTCCATATCGGTTTGTTCAGCCAGTGGCGCAATTTCTTGGCTTGCAAAGCTATTTACGTGGTCGCGGATCATATCGGCGGTTTCGCCAAGGCCAAAGTTCATCTCTTTATAAAGTGAAATAGTGCTCATGATTCATTCCTGTGTGTGTTGTCAGTGTGTTTTTATTATTAAAATAGGCTACTCGTCTATTTTATTAAGTGTGTCTCTGCAGCGGCGCTCCGCTGTCACTAATTCCATAAGCACAACTTTTATGTCGTCCATTTGCTGAGATAGGTCGGCTTTTTTCTCTGCAATTAAATCGAGCATAGTGACCAGCTGTTTAGCGCTTGATTTATCAGCGTCGTACAGTTCAAACAAACGGCCTGTTTCTGCAAGCGTAAAGCCTAAGCGTTTGCCACGCAGTATTAGTTTTAAGCGAACTTTGTCGCGTTTTGAATAAATACGGGTTTGGCCATTGCGCTCTGGGCTTACTAAACCTTGGTCTTCGTAAAAACGAATAGAGCGGGTGGTAATATCAAACTCTTTAGCTAAATCACTAATACTAAAGGTTTGATCGTTACTGCTTGGCGCTTTTGCAGAACTTGCAAAGTTTGTTTGGTTATCTGGTTTCATAGTTGTGTTTACCTCATTCGAATAACTCCAATATAAGTGAAGTTTACGTAAAGGTAAAGCTTGGTGTGGTATGAAACTATTTATAAAGGAGTGTTGATGTGAAATGTTAAATTATATTATTAATATTCAATAGTTTATTTTTATTAATTGTTCACTTCGCCGTTACTGGAAAATAATGCTTACACTTTTAAAACTAAAAATTAAACGCTTTTTAGTTGACGTTAGCGTAAACGTTAGTATTGTGTAAGGGTGTTAAACAATAAATGAATACTAAATTAATAGAGCAAATATTCTAACAACTATTTGCATATAAATACAACGGAGTTAATTATGACTTTAGAATCAGTGGTAATTGTAGCAGCAAAGCGTACGCCAATGGGCGGGTTTATGGGCGCATTGACCGATGCACAATCTACCGAGCTTGGCGCAACCGCCATTGCAAGTGCGCTTGCACAAACTGGTTTAGCAAATGATGCAATAGATGAAGTAATTATGGGCTGTGTATTGCCGGCGGGCCTTGGCCAAGCGCCAGCACGCCAAGCAATGTTAAAAGCAGGCCTTGCTCTGGGCACGGGTGCTACCACCATTAATAAAGTATGTGGCTCTGGTTTAAAAGCCGCCATGCTCGCTAACGACTTAATTAAAGCGGGCTCAATTAGCAGTGCAATTGCTGGTGGCATGGAAAGCATGAGTAACGCACCGTATTTTATACCTAAAGCACGTGGCGGTATGCGTATGGGCCACGGCGAAATTAAAGATCATATGATGAGCGATGGCCTAGAAGATGCTTACGATAACAAAGCAATGGGCTGTTTTGCACAAGATACTGCCGATGAGTACGGCATTGGCCGTGAGCAAATGGATGAGTTTGCACTTAGCTCTTTAAGTAAAGCTAATGCGGCAATTGAAAACGGCAGCTTTGAAAACGAAATTGCGCCGCACACCATAAAAACTCGCAAAGGCGATGTAACC